>NZ_PIBN01000018.1:0-115085 GCF_002806655.1 Klebsiella sp. K-Nf6
CCGGGGGTACAGGGGGCGGCGGCGACTGGCCGCCCCCTGTGCGCTCCCTGCGCCAGAAGAGACATAACGCAGAAGACATATCGGGAGCGCAATGTGCCCGGAAATAACACAGAACAAACGTTTTTCCCGGGGCGAAACCGTTGCAAACCGATAACAGTTTCTACATTATCGTGCCTTTTGTAGCCCCGGTAAGCGCAGCGCGACCGGGGAGCGGGCGGGGTAATTACGCCAAAATGGCTTTGCAGATAGCGTCGCTGACCTGTTGCGTTGACGCGCTGCCTTTCATATCCGGGGTTTTCGGCCCGCTGGCAATCACCTGCTCAATCGCCGCCAGGATCCCGTTGTGGGCGGCGTGATAGCGCTCGTCGTCGTTACCGAGGAAATCGAGCATCATCGCCCCGGCCCACACGGTGGCGATCGGGTTGGCGATATTTTTACCGTAGATATCCGGCGCGGAGCCGTGAACCGGCTCGAACAGCGATGGGAAGGTGCGCTCCGGGTTGAGATTGGCCGATGGCGCAATACCGATAGTGCCGGTACAGGCCGGGCCAAGATCGGAGAGAATATCGCCGAACAGATTGGAACCGACCACCACGTCGAAACGCTCCGGCTGCAGCACGAAGCGGGCGCACAGGATATCGATATGCTGCTTGTCCCAGCGAATATCCGGATAGTTTTTGGCCATCTCTTCCACTCGCTCATCCCAGTAGGGCATGCTGATCGCCAGACCGTTGGATTTGGTGGCGGAGGTCAGCGTTTTACGCGGGCGGCTTTGCGCCAGTTCGAAGGCGTAGCGCAGGATCCGGTCCACGCCACGGCGGGTAAAGACCGACTCCTGAATCACCACTTCATGCTCAGTGCCTTCATTGGCGCGCCCGCCAAGGGCGGAATATTCGCCTTCGGTATTTTCGCGCACCACATAAAAATCAATATCACCGGCCTTTTTACCCGCCAGCGGGCAGGGGACGCCGGGGAACAGGCGCACCGGACGCAGGTTGACATACTGGTCGAACTCGCGGCGGAACTTCAGCAGCGACCCCCACAGAGAAATGTGGTCGGGAACGGTATCCGGCCAGCCGACGGCGCCAAAGTAGATAGCATCGAAGCCCTGCAGCTGCTCGCGCCAGTCGTCCGGCATCATCTTGCCGTGATGAGCATAATATTCGCAGCTTGCCCACTCCATCTGCTCGAAGCTCAACGACAGATCCCAACGCTGTGCGGCGGCTTGCAGCACGCGAATCCCTTCAGGCAGAACTTCTTTGCCAATTCCGTCACCCGGGATGGCGGCAATACGACAGGTTTTTTTCATTCCGGTTCTCACTTTTTAGCGATGATGTTTGACCACCTGCCTATCCTATAATTGACTGGTTCATAATTAATCACGCTAACTGGTGAAACATAAAACACAGATCATGAATAATCTGCCGCTGCTAAATGATTTACGCGTCTTTATGCTGGTCGCTCGCCGGGCCGGGTTTGCCGCCGCCGCCGAGGAGCTTGGCGTATCACCGGCGTTCGTCAGCAAGCGGGTTTCGCTGCTGGAACACACCCTGAATGTGGTGTTGCTGCACCGTACTACCCGCCGGGTCACCATTACCGAGGAGGGGGAGCGGATCTACGAGTGGGCGCAGCGCATTTTGCAGGATGTCGATGAGATGATGGACGAGCTTTCCGACGTGCGTCAGGTGCCGCAGGGAACGCTGCGTATTATCAGCAGCTTCGGCTTTGGCCGCCGGGTGGTGGCCCCGGCGCTGTCGGCGCTGGCCCTTCAGTACCCGCAGCTGGAACTGCGTTTCGATGTCCAGGACCGGCTGGTGGATTTAGTCAATGAAGGGGTGGATCTCGATATTCGCGTCGGCGACGATATCGCGCCGAATCTGATTGCCCGCCAGCTGGCGTCCAACCACCGCGTGCTCTGCGCCTCGCCGCAGTTCCTTGACCGCCATCCACCACTGAAGCAGCTGAGCGATCTGGCCGCTTTACCCTGCCTGGTGATTAAAGAGCGCGATCATCCGTTTGGCGTCTGGCAGTTGCACAGCAAAGAGGGGCAGCACGCGATCAAGGTGACCGGGCCGCTGTCGTCCAACCATGGTGAAATTGTGCATCAGTGGTGTCTGGACGGGCAGGGAATTGCGTTACGTTCATGGTGGGACGTCAGGGAGAATATCGCCAGCGGCCATCTGGTGCATGTGCTGCCGGAATTCTTTCAGCCTGCCAATGTCTGGGCGGTCTACGTCTCCCGGCTGGCGACGTCCGCCAAAATTCGCACCACCGTGGAGTTTCTGCGCCACTACTTTCGACTGCACTATCCGCAGCATGAGCCGACGGCCAGGGCCGTCGGCGGAGGCGATTAAACCCCAAGGCGGTCGCGCAGACTGTAGTAGGCGGCGCCCATGGCGGTAAAGGGAATGCGCAGGCTGCGGCCGCCCGGGAACGGGTAGTGCGGCAGCCTGGCGAAGGCGTCGAAACGCTCGGCGTCGCCGCGCAGCAGCTCTGAAATCAAGCGTCCGGCGAGGTGGGTACAGGTCACGCCATGGCCGCTGTAGCCCTGCATGTAGTAAATATTGTTATCGAGACGCCCGAACTGCGGCATCCGCGACAGGGTCAGCAGGAAGTTACCGGTCCAGCGGTAGTCAATTTTCACCCCCTGCAACTGCGGGAAGGTTTTCAGCAGCTTGGGCATAATCAGGCGCTCAACGTCGTCCGGATCGCGCGCGCCGTAGACCACGCCGCCGCCGTACAGCAGGCGGTTGTCGCCGGTCAGACGGTAGTAGTCCAGCAGGTAGTTACAATCTTCCACACAGTAGTTTTTCGGGATCAGCGAGCGGGCGACCTCTTCCGACAGCGGGGCGGTCGTCACCACCTGGGTGCCGCACGGCATGCTGCGTTTCGCCAGCTCCGGCTCCAGCTTGTCACCGAGATACGCATTACCGGCGACGATGACGTAGCGTGCGGTCACCTGGCCGCGCGCGGTACTGACCACCGCCGGGCTGGTGTGCTGGATGCGGGTGACCGGCGACTGCTCATACACCCGGCCGCCGTTCAGGCGAATGGCGTCCGCTTCGCCGATGGCGAGGTTCAGCGGGTGAATATGGCCGCCGCTGTGGTCGAGCAGGGCGCCGACGTAGCGGTCGCTATCCACTTCGCGACGGATTGCGTGGCTGTCCAGCAGTTCCAGCTGGGTGTTGCCGTAGCGCTCCCAGTTGGCTTTCTGCTCTTCCAGGGTTTCCAGCTGTTTATGGTTCATCGCCACAAACAGGCCGCCCGGGCGGTAATCACACTGGATCTGGTAGCGCTGGATGCGCTCGCGAATAATATCGCCGCCTTCGAACATCATGCTGCCGAGCATTTTGGCCGCATCCGGGCCGTAGTTCTTCTCAATGACGTCGATATCGCGGCTATAGGAGTTGACCAACTGACCGCCGTTGCGGCCGCTGGCGCCGAAGCCGATGCGCGCGCCTTCCAGCACCACCACGTCGTAGCCCATTTCGGCCAGATGCAGGGCCGAGGAGAGGCCGGTGTAGCCGCCGCCGACGACGCAGACGTCGCAGCTTATCGATTCGTCCAGCGTTGGGAACGGTTCATACTTGTTGGCGCTGGCGGCGTAGTAGCTAGTGGTATGTTCAGTCATGATCAAGACTCCAGGGCAATCCAGATGGTTTTCAGTTCGGTGAATTTTTCCAGCGCGTGTAGCGATTTATCGCGCCCGTTGCCGCTCTGCTTGTAGCCGCCGAACGGAACGGTCATATCACCATCGTTATAGTTGTTGACGAAGACCGAGCCAGCCTTCAGGCGACGGCTCATGCGGTGGGCGCGCGACAGATCGCGGGTCCACACCGCGGCGCCGAGACCGTAGTCGCTGTCGTTGGCAAGCTGCAGCGCCTCTTCTTCGCTTTTGAAGCGCGTGACCACCAGTACCGGGCCGAAGATTTCTTCCCGGCTGAGGGTCGATGCCGGGTCGACGTCAACGAAAATGGTCGGGCCGACGGCGGCAGGCCACGGGTTTTTCCGCCCGTCGAGGAACAGCGTGCTTTTGGCTTCGCCGCCGCGGATAAAACTGTGCACGTTGTCGGCATGGGCGTTATCAATCAACATGCCCATGGTGGTGTCCGGATCGAGCGGGTGACCCGGTTGCCAGTGTTGCGCCTGCGCTTTCAGCAATGTCAGAAATTCGTCGGCGATGTTCTCCTCCAGCAGCAGGCGGGTGCCAGCGATACAGACCTGGCCCTGGTTATAGAAGATGCCGCCGGCGGTGGCGTTGACCGCTTTTTGCAGATCCGGGCAGTCGGCGAAGACGATGTTGGCGCTCTTGCCGCCCGCTTCCAGCCATACGCGCTTCATATTGCTGTCGCCGGCGTCTTTCAGTAGCTGCTTGCCGGTACGGGTGGATCCGGTGAAGGTGATGACTTCAACGTCAGGATGAAGGGCCAGCGCCTGCCCGGCCTCGTGGCCAAAACCGCTAACCACGTTCAACACGCCGTCCGGCAGGCCGGCCTCTTTCGCCAGCCCGGCCAGACGCAGGGCGGTGAGCGGCGATTTTTCCGAGGGTTTGAGGATCACGCTGTTGCCTGCCGCCAGCGCCGGGCCGAGTTTCCAGCAGGCCAGCAGCAGCGGGAAGTTCCACGGCACCACCGCGGCAATCACGCCAATCGGTTCGCGGACGATCATCGCCAGCTCATTGCTGCCGGTGGGCGCGACTTCGCCATAGACTTTATCCAGCGCCTCGGCGTACCAGCGGATGGCGCGGGCGGCGCCGGGAATATCGTCGCGCAGGCTGTGGCGGATCGGTTTGCCGGTATCCAGCGTTTCCAGCAGCGCCAGCTCTTCACGATGGGCTTCCATCAGGTCGGCAAATTTCGTGAGAACCGCTTTACGCCAGGCCGGAGAGGCCTGCGACCAGTCGCCGTTATCAAAAACCTGACGCGCGGCTTTCACCGCCAGGTCGACGTCGGCTTTTTTACCGCGGGCGACCTGCGCTAATGTCTGCTGCGCGGCAGGGTCAATGGTCTCAAAGGTGGTATTATCGGCCGCGGCGCAATATTCGCCGTTAATAAATAAGCGCGTTTCAATGGCCAGGTTTTTCGCTTTTTCCTGCCAGTAAGCCAGGTGCTGAAAATTCATCATGACTCCTTAAAAACATTATCGGCAAATTAATCAGTTCGGCGTTTTCAGGCTGCACGGGGGCGCTGCGCCAGGCGCAGGGCATAGTGTATCCCCGGAGTTGAATACCGTTTATTTCCCTGGATTTCGACAGGTTGTTTGCAACCCGAATTATTCAGGGGGTAGCCGCCATTCACTGGCGTTAATTATTTCAGGGCCAACAGGAAATAATATTCCGTACGGCACAGGCGTTATTACTGCGAGTTCTTCGCCGCGACGAAAATAGCTTTTCCGTCGCGACAGGCCTGAAGAAAGCCTGAACCTCGTTCAGGCTAAATAATCAGAATGTGGTGGGGGTGTGGGCACTGATGATGCGGCAGATGCCTGCCGAGGTGTTGCTGAAGCTGTGCGGGATGCCGGTATTAATGGCATAGCTCTGTCCAGCCACCAGGTGGTACGACTGACCGTTAATGGTCAGCACGATCTCACCTTCCAGTATGGTGCCTATCTCCTCACCCTGATGCTTAATTCTCTCCCCGGTCGTGGTTCCAGGCTGGTAAGTTTCAAAAATCATCGCCAGCGTACGGTTCGGATTTCCGTTATGAACCAGTTTCATGGAAACGCCCTGACTCCCCATCTCAATCAGGTCATCCTGATTAATGACCACCTGGGGTTCGTCCGGCTTTTCAGGTTCAGAAAAGAATTCCGAGAGCGACAGCCCATAGACTTTCAGCAGCTTTTGCAGCGTACTGATGGCAGGACTGACTTTGTCCTGCTCTATGGTGCTGATGGCACTATGTGTTAACCCAGACAGTTCGGCGGCACGACGCTGTGAGAGACCCAGCTGTTGGCGGATCTCTGACAGACGTTTCCCTGGCGCCAGTCCGTCATCGCTCATATTTGCATTTCCTTAACGGTAGTGGTCAGCGCCGCCGCTTTTCAGCATGATGGCCCTGACAGGCGGTGATAAAACCATCAAACAACATACGCGACAGGGCGTATTCGCTACTGTTCCATTCAGGATGCCACTGTACGCCCAACGCGAAAGGATGATCGTTCACGCTGACCGCCTCCACCAGTCCATCCGGCGCTCGTGCCTCCACGCGCAGCTGCGGACTCAGAGTTTTCGCCCCTTGCCCATGTAGCGAGTTTACCCAAAACGTGTTGCAGCCCGGTATCAATTGCGACAGCAATCCTCCTTCCTGAACCTCAACCTGATGGGACGGCGCATACTGCTGCTCGACGGGCAGTTCAGGATCTTCACGATGTTCAAGGAGCTCAGGCTGCTCGAACAGACGACGATACAGAGTCCCGCCGGTGGCGACAACCAGTTCCTGCAGTCCACGACAGATGGCGAAAATGGGGATGCGCCTTTCGAGTGCGGCGTTAATCAGCGCCATGCTCAGAAGATCACGCCCGGGGTCGGCGTCAGGCTCATCGCCGTTTTCACCATAAAGGTGCGGCTGCACATTACTGGGACTGCCTGGCAGGTAAATCCCGTCCAGTTTATCGACTAACGCGTTCAGCAGCTCCGGCTCCGCCAGCGCATGCGGCAGGGCGATCGGCAGTCCGCCGGCGTTAACAATGGCATTCAGGTACTTTTCTTGCAGAGTCTGGGTCTGGTGACCCTTAAGCCTGTTTCTACACATCACGACGCCAATAACTGGCTTGTACATTATATTTTCCATGATCGCCCTCACAAAGTGGACTAAATTATGACCGCTATAGCGGGTTTAACGGCCATATCGTTCAATATTTTCTCAATCTAGCAGTGGAAATAGCCCTTTGCAAACTTAATTTAACATTTGACAAACAATTTGTTTGCATACAAAGTCGATGGGGTGGACATTATATTTAACGGTCTGAGCACAGGACCGAAACCCAACCAACGGCGGTGAATCATGGAAACCAATATCGTAGAAGTTGAGAATTTTGTTCAGCATACGGAAGAGAGACGGGTCAGCGCATTCGCGAAAGAAGTGAAGCGCTACCTCGAAACCTACCCCGATACCCAGTATGTCGATGTCCTCCTCACCGACCTGAACGGTTGCTTCCGCGGCAAACGGATCCCGGTTGCCGGCCTGAGTAAACTGGAGAAAGGCTGTTATTTCCCGGCCTCGGTGTTTGCGATGGATATTCTTGGCAATGTGGTGGAAGAGGCCGGTCTGGGTCAGGATATGGGCGAGCCGGATCGTAGCTGCATCCCGGTACCTGGCACCTTAACGCCTTCGGCGGCTGACCCACAATCGATAGCCCAGGTACAGCTGACCATGGTTGATGAAGATGGCGCTCCCTTTGACGTTGAGCCGCGGAACGTACTCAACCGCCTCTGGCAGCAGTTGCGCCAGCGCGGGCTGTTCCCCGTGGTAGCGGTAGAGCTGGAGTTCTATTTACTGGACCGCAAACGCGATGCCGAAGGCTACCTCCAGCCGCCGTGCGCGCCGGGCACCGACGATCGCAACACCCAAAGCCAGGTCTACTCCGTCGATAACCTTAACCACTTTGCCGACGTGCTTTATGACATCGACGAGCTGGCCAAACTGCAGCTGATCCCCGCCGACGGCGCGGTGGCGGAAGCCTCGCCGGGCCAGTTTGAAATCAACCTTCACCATACCGATAACGTGCTGGATGCCTGCGATGATGCGCTGGCGTTAAAACGTCTCGTGCGTTTAATGGCGGAGAAGCATAAGATGCACGCCACTTTTATGGCGAAGCCTTATGAAGAGCATGCGGGCAGCGGGATGCACATCCACATCAGCATGCTGAACAATAAAGGGGAAAACGTGCTGGTGGACGGCGACGGGGAAGACTCCGCGCTGCTCAAACGCGCGCTGGCCGGGATGATCGATCTGATGCCGGCCTCGATGGCGCTGCTGGCGCCGAACGTGAACTCGTATCGCCGCTTTCAGCCGGGGATGTACGTCCCGACGCAGGCTTCGTGGGGGCATAACAACCGTACCGTGGCCTTGCGTATTCCGTGCGGCGAGCGGCAGAACCACCGCGTCGAGTATCGCGTGGCGGGGGCGGACGCCAACCCATATCTGGTGATGGCGGCGATTTTTGCCGGCATTCTGCACGGGCTGGATAACCCCCAGCTGCCTTTGCAGGAAGAGGTGGAAGGTAACGGTCTGGAACAAGAGGGCCTGCCGTTCCCGATCCGCCAGAGCGATGCGCTGTGGGAGTTTATGCAGAACGATCATCTGCGCGAGCGCCTCGGTGAGCGTTTCTGCCACGTTTTTCATGCCTGTAAGCATGATGAATTACTGCAGTTTGAGCGTCTTATCACAGAAACCGAAATTGAGTGGATGTTGAAAAACGCCTGATGGTCGCCCCGCGAGGGGCCCATGAGTTTGGTAATCAGTAGCATCATACGGCCTGAGCGGAGCCTGGTCGTCCTTTTTGCTGGGAGCCCAGCCATTTCCCGGATGTCGCGTTAAGGAGCGCAGGCGGCAACGGGGCTTCAGTTAACGACACAGTGTGTGACGAGGAAATGAGATGATGCAGATGTTCAAATATCCGCAGGGAGAGGGAGGCCGCTCTGGCCGCATTGGATGCCAACCAGCTACCGCTCACCGGTCCGTCTTACCCTTTTATTTACGCCTTACCCCTTTGCTAAGCAGGTTTGTCACGCGGACGTTGTACCCGCAGACTGTTATCAGCAAAGGGGGAATGAGCGATGGCTATTAATCTTCCTGCGCAAGATGCCGCTCAGGCGGGCAGACCTGGTCTGCGGAAATCACTCAAACTCTGGCAAGTGGTGATGATGGGGCTGGCCTATCTCACGCCGATGACGGTGTTTGATACCTTCGGCATTGTCTCCGGCATCAGCAATGGCCACGTACCGGCGTCTTATTTGCTGGCGCTGGCGGGCGTGCTGTTTACCGCTATCAGCTACGGCAAACTGGTGCGCCAGTTTCCGGAAGCTGGCTCCGCTTACACCTACGCGCAAAAATCCATCAGTCCGCACGTCGGCTTTATGGTTGGCTGGTCGTCGCTGCTGGATTATCTGTTCCTGCCCATGATCAACGTCCTGCTGGCGAAGATCTATCTCTCGGCGCTGTTCCCGGAAGTACCGCCGTGGGTGTGGGTGGTGACCTTTGTTGCCATCCTCACCGCCGCGAACCTGAAAAGCGTTAACCTGGTGGCTAACTTCAATACCTTGTTCGTGTTGGTGCAGATCTCGATCATGGTGGTATTTGTCATTCTGGTGGTGCAGGGGCTGCACAAAGGCGAGGGGGTGGGTACCGTCTGGTCGCTGCAGCCATTTATCAGCCAGAATGCCCATCTGATCC
Organism: Klebsiella sp. K-Nf6; assembly: GCF_002806655.1. Lineage (NCBI taxonomy): Bacteria > Pseudomonadati > Pseudomonadota > Gammaproteobacteria > Enterobacterales > Enterobacteriaceae > Klebsiella > Klebsiella sp. K-Nf6. Next base: position 9,393 of record NZ_PIBN01000018.1, read on the forward strand.
CGATTATTACCGGCGCGACCATTGTCTGCTTCTCGTTTCTCGGCTTCGATGCGGTGACCACGCTGTCGGAAGAGACCCCTGATGCCGCGCGGGTGATCCCGAAGGCGATTTTTCTCACCGCAATGTATGGCGGCATTATCTTTATCGCCGCGTCGTTCTTTATGCAGCTGTTCTTCCCGGATATTCATCGCTTTAAAGACCCTGATGCCGCGCTGCCGGAGATTGCGCTGTATGTGGGCGGCAAGTTATTCCAGTCGATTTTCCTGTGCACGACCTTTGTTAACACCCTGGCGTCGGGCCTGGCGTCGCATGCCAGCGTCTCCCGTCTGCTTTACGTGATGGGCCGCGACAACGTCTTCCCGGAGCGTATTTTTGGCTATGTGCATCCGAAATGGCGTACCCCGGCGCTGAACGTGATTATGGTGGGCATCGTTGCGTTGTCGGCGCTGTTCTTCGACCTGGTGACCGCCACGGCGTTGATCAACTTCGGCGCACTGGTGGCGTTTACCTTCGTTAACCTGTCGGTGTTCAACCACTTCTGGCGGCGCAAGGGGTATAACAAAACCTGGAAGGATCGTCTGCACTATCTGCTGCTGCCAATGGTCGGGGCGTTGACCGTGGGCGTGCTGTGGATCAACCTCGAGGCCACCTCGCTAACGCTTGGTCTGGTGTGGGCGGCGCTTGGCCTGCTGTACCTGACTTATCTGACCCGGCGTTTCCGTAAACCCCCGCCGCAGTTCGATGCCACCAAAGCGGAGCAGGCCTGGGAATCATAAACGTTTGATGCTGCTGTTGAACGAAGGCAGGCCCACTGGCCTGCCTTCGTTTTTGGTTCGGTAAGGGACAGTACAGGATGGTAAAGAAATCAGCAGAAAACGGCGGGGAACGGAAGGTGTTATTTCTTCTTTTTATGGACAGGTAACTGACTGGCGCGCCGCTCTTTGAGGTACGACACCAGGCTGTAAATGGCGACGCCCAGCAGCGCCACCGCGACGATAAAGAGAATAAGACCCGACATAGACCAACCTAATATTCTGTTTAGAAAGGGAAAAAGATACAGGGCTCTGTTTGAAGATAACATCGGGATATGTCTGAAAGATGACGCCTCATACCGGGAATCTTCGGCGATGGGGTTGTGATAAAATATTTCCCGCAGGAATGTGACAGCCAGGGTTTCATCTGAAATGGCGTAACACTCCGTTAAGTGATTTTACAGAAGTGCGGTCTACAGCAGGTTACGCTGACCGCGAATAAGAATGATCTGAGAGTAAGTCATGTATAAGAAAACCCTCAGCCTGCTGGGTGTGGTGCTGGCGCTGTCTGCCTTCGCCAGCCAGGCTGAAAGTGAACCTCAGGCGAGCCGCGAACGGATCGTGGAGCAGATCCTCAAGCCATGTGAAGGTAAAAAAGCGGGCGATAAGGTGGTGATTACCGATCGCCGCGGCGGCGAGCACGAGGCCATTTGTACCCTGACGGCGGTTCCGCTACCGGAGTAACGCCCGCCGCAAGGGGGTTAGCGATACCGCGGCGCCGGTTGCCCGGTTCGCGCGCTGGTAAACAGCGCCAGTCTGGTCTGCTCGAAAGCCTCCCACAGTCCCAGGTCATGAACCGGCGGTAAGGTGACCTGTTCCCCCATATCCAGCCCCCTGAGGGCGGCGTCCACCAGATCTTCTGTGGTCATCACTGTGCCGGTGGGCAGGGCGTCCAGCGCCACGCCGGAGGTCGGCCAGAGATCGGTGGCGGTCGCCGCCGGCAATACCGCCTGAATACGCACGCCGCTGTCGGCAAACTCATCCTGCAGACCGCGGGTGAAGCTCAACACCCAGGCTTTACTGGCGCTGTAGACCGCGCTGCCCGGCAGCGTATGTAGCGCGAGGATGGAGGCAATATTAATGAGCGTTCCCCGGCGTCGTGGGGTGAAAGCGGCCAGCGCGGCATAGCTCAGGCGCAGCAGCGCCGTGGTGTTGAGCGTATGAATCGCCTGGTGCTCGCGCGGCGTACTGGCGAGAAAACCCGCCATTTTCGCGGTGCCGGCGTTGTTAATGAACAGGTCGATGGCGGGATCCTGCTGCAGACGCTGCTCTATGGCGGCAATCCCGTGCTCTTCGCTAAGATCGGCTTTGAGGATGCTGGCCTGGATGGCGTAGCGTGCCTGCAGCTGGTCGGCGAGCGCCAGCAGCCGGTCTTCACGACGGGCGGCGAGGATCAGGTTGTAGCCGCGGGCGGCGAGTCGTTCGGCATAGATCGCGCCGATACCTGAGGACGCGCCAGTGATAAAAGCAGTGTGCGATGACTGGGTCATGAGAATTGCCTCGTAAAAGGTTGCATTATTAAACCAAATTCAGCATGAGATATCTGGTTTAATAATGCAACTATTTTGCCAGGCTTTTTTTATTTCTGCCTGCCGCAGGGAGCGATTAGTCGTTCAGCGGGAGGGCGATGGTGATATCCGCTGGGGAGAGCTCACGGCCATCGGCCGCCTGCAGCACCAGTTTACGCAGGGGCTGACGCTGCTGGCGGTCAATGAGCCGGGTCGCCGGTTCGTTCGGGTCAAAAAGATAATCGTCTGCCCACTGGGAGAGGGCGACCAGCACCGTCTGCAGGGCACGGCCCTTGTCGGTCAGGACATACTCCTGCCAGGCGCTGCCGTCGGAGGCCGGCTGCAGGCGCAGGATGCCTTCATCCACCAGCATTTTCAGCCGCCCGGCGAGCATGTTTTTGGCAATACCGAGGTTTTTCTGGAATTCGCTAAACCGGCGCACCCCGCGCAGGGCATCACGGACGATCAGCAGCGACCACCAGTCACCGATTACATCGAGGGAACGGGCGATAGGGCAACAGCTGTTTTCCAGACGGGTACGTTTCACGAAGGCCTCCAGGTTAATTGTTTCATTATAAAACTCTTTGCCCGGCAGGGGAAATTTTCGACTACGGTCTAAGTTTGCGAGCGATTACCAGGAAAAATGTCATCAATCCGTCACAATTAACGCGATGATAATAAATGACTAAGGATGAAGGGATGAAAAAACGTCTACTTGCCGCCGCCGTCGCCGGCGCGGTGATGTTATCCGCTAGCGCTCAGGCGCAGGACACGGCCGCCCCGGAGGGGTATCAGCTGCAACAGGTGCTGATCATGAGCCGTCACAATCTGCGTGCGCCGCTGGCCAATAACGGCAGCGTACTGGAGCAGTCGACAGCGAAAGCCTGGCCGCAGTGGGATGTGCCGGGCGGTCAGCTGACCACCAAAGGCGGCGTGCTGGAGGTGTATATGGGCCACTATATGCGCGAATGGCTGGCGCAGCAGAAGCTGGTGACCAGCGGTGAGTGCCCGCCGGAAAACGCGGTTTACGCCTATGCCAACAGCCTGCAGCGCACCGTCGCCACCGCGCAGTTCTTTATCACCGGCGCGTTCCCGGGCTGCGGTATCACGGTGCACCATCAGCCGCAGATGGGCACTATGGACCCGACCTTCAACCCGGTTATTACCGACGACTCCCCCGCGTTTCGCGAGAAAGCGCTGCAGGCGATGGAAAAAGAGCGTCAGGGGATGCAACTGACCGAGAGCTATAAGCTGCTGGAGACGATGATCGATTACCGCAACTCGCCCTCCTGCAAAGAGAAGCAGGTTTGCTCGCTGAGCGAGGGTAAGGATACCTTTAGCGCCGGTTATCAGCAGGAGCCGGGGGTTTCCGGCCCGCTGAAGGTGGGCAACTCGCTGGTGGATGCGTTCACCCTGCAATACTATGAAGGTTTCCCGAAAGACCAGGTGGCGTGGGGGGAAATCACCAGCGATAAGCAATGGCAGGTGCTGTCGAAGCTGAAAAACGGCTACCAGGATAGTCTGTTTACCTCGACGGCAGTGGCGCAAAACGTCGCCAAACCACTGGTTAAATATATCGATAACGCGCTGGTGGGCGAGGAGGCCAACAAGGCGAAAGTCACGCTGCTGGTGGGGCACGACTCGAATATCGCCTCGCTGCTGACGGCCCTGGACTTTAAGCCTTATCAACTACCTGGCCAGTACGAGCGCACGCCCATTGGCGGCAAACTGCTGTTTCAGCGCTGGCATGACAGCGCCGGCAATCGCGATTTGATGAAGATTGAGTATGTCTATCAAAGTACTGAACAGCTGCGTAACGCCGACGCGTTAACCCTGCAGGCCCCGCCGCAGCGGGTCACCCTGGCGCTTAACGGCTGCCCGGTTGACGATCAGGGATTCTGCCCGCTGGAGACCTTTAAAAAGGTGATCAACGAGGCGGCGAAGTAATGTAAAAAACCCGGAGCAATCCGGGTTTTTTAGCAGGTTAGGGTGAGCCCTGACGGGAATAAACGTCCTAGACGTTTTTACGCTCAATCGTCTGTTCACCCCAGAACAGCGCATCTTTATCGGTTTTGGCAAAGGCCAGCGCCAGCACTTCGTCGCTGCCTTCCTCCCAGATTTGCTCCGCCCGTTTTTCATCGTAATGGGCGACTTCAAAAATCGCCTCGGCGATCTCCGGCGAGGTGTTACGTAAACTTGCCCATTCGCCGACGTGATGTGCTTTTGCTTCTTGAGTTGGCATGTTGCTCCTCCTGCAGAAGATTAGCCGTGTACTTTAACGGCCAGTTTAGCGACATGTTCGCCCTGATAGCGGGCGATGGCTAACTCTTCCTCGCTCGGCTGACGCGAACCGTCTCCGCCGGCGATGGTGGTCGCGCCATAAGGGGTTCCGCCGCGGACCTGGGAGATATCAAACAGCTCCTGGGCGCCATAGCCGATCGGGACGATGATCATGCCGTGGTGGGCCAGCGTCGTCCAGGTCGAGGTGATCGTTTGCTCCTGGCCGCCGCCGGTGCCGGTTGAGCTGAATACGCTGGCGATTTTGCCATACAGGGCGCCGGACGCCCACAGGCCGCCGGTTTGATCGAGGAAGGTGCGCATCTGACCGGACATGTTGCCGAAACGAGTTGGGGTACCAAAGATGATGGCGTCATACTCTGCCAGCTCCTGCGGCGTGGCGACGGGCGCGTTTTGAGTTTTCCCGCCTGCTTTGGCAAATGCTTCAGCCTGCATGGTTTCCGGCACGCGCTTCACAACCACCTCAACGCCATCCACCCGGTTCGCCCCATCGGCGACGGCGTGAGCCATGGTTTCAATGTGTCCATACATGGAATAATAAAGCACCAGAATTTTAGCCATTTCCATCACTCCTCGGTTGCGTTATAAGCCAGCCAAATGACTGGTTACCTTTAAAGATAAAGCCTCCGCCGGAGAGTGCAAATCCAACGGGCATTTATTTGATTTATAACAAAATGACAAAGCGTTATTTACTTTTCCTTGCACAGCGCGGCCTGAACAGGAGAGAAGAGGGGGCGTTGCGCCTGCCATTTTGGCCGGTGCGGCAAGGGTGTAGCATCAGGATACATTTTTGCCGACTATTTTTTCTCCGCCAGCAGAGTCGGTTAGGACCCGTTCACGCCGCGAGGGGACTTTTTTCGCCCGGGTTTGTTTCTGGATATTTCATTTGTCGCCGTCAGCAGCTGTCATTCACTAACCTTATAGATACGCGGTAAGACAGCGGCATCGCCGCTCCCGCGTAATGCACTATGATGTCTAACCTAATGGAGGTCAGTAATGGCAAACCATCGTGGCGGTTCTGGCAACTTTGCTGAAGACCGTGAAAGAGCATCAGAAGCAGGACGTAAAGGTGGCCAGCATAGCGGGGGGAATTTTAAAAATGACCCTCAGCGCGCCTCAGAGGCTGGCAAAAAAGGGGGTAAAAACAGTCATGGTAGTCGTGACAGTTAACGCGCGACTCGCACTGTTCTCTTTGATGCGGTGTTAATCTCCCCCACCCAACCGCATCGCCCTCGCCGCCGGCATCTGCCGGCGGTTTTTTTATCTGTCGGTGGTTGCGCTCCCGCCGGGCGGATTGCACACTGGTCGCCCGTTAATCGTCATGGCTGTCTTATGTCTTCGTTAAAATTCTCCATTACCCGCCAGGAAGCGCTCCTTATCATGATCACCATGTTCTGGGGAGGGACGTTCCTTGCCGTGCAGTATGCGGTAAGCCTCAGCGGGCCGCTGTTTTTTGTCGGTCTGCGTTTCGCGACCGCCGCGCTGGCGGTGGGCCTGCTCTCGCTGCGCACCCTGCGCGGTCTGACGTGGCTGGAGGTGAAAGCGGGGGTGGCGATTGGCGTGGCGATTGCGCTGGGGTATGGCCTGCAGACCTGGGGACTGCAGTCGATCTCCAGCAGTAAGTCTGCGTTTATCACGGCGATGTATGTGCCGCTGGTGCCGCTGTTGCAGTGGCTGTGCCTGGGCCGTATGCCGGGGGTAATGTCCTGCGTGGGGATTGTGCTGGCCTTTATCGGTTTGATCTTATTGGCCGGGCCGGAAAATAATCTGCTGGCGCTTGGCGTGGGGGAGATGATTACTCTGGCGAGCGCGCTGGCGATCGCCGCGGAGATTATCCTTATCAGCGCCTGGGCCGGGAAAGTTGATGTCCGCCGGGTGACGGTCGTGCAGCTGGCGACCGCGTCGCTGGTGGCTTTCGCCGCCATGAAGCCGGCCGGTGAGGCGGTTCCGCCGTTGACGCCGGCCCTGCTCGGCGTCGCGTTGGGGCTGGGGATTTTCAGCGCGATCATTCAGGTGACCATGAACTGGGCGCAGCGCAGCGTCTCGCCGACGCGGGCCACCCTTATCTATACTGGTGAACCGGTATGGGCCGGTATTTTTGGCCGGCTGGCCGGTGAGCGTCTGCCGCTGCTGGCCCTGCTCGGCTGCGTCTTGATCCTCGCAGGGGTGCTGGTGAGCGAGCTGAAGTGGAAGCGCAAGTCGCCGTCGCAGGTTTCCACAAACGACGATGCGCAGCCGCTCCCGGACCTGGCCGATCGCCGCGAGCCATAATTTTACGCTTCTGACCCGACAGCGGCGCTTATCCTGGCCCGGCTCTGATTGTCTCCAGGCCCGTGCAAGCGCAGCGCCGCCGGGCGGTCAGGCTCCGTACCTGCGGCGGTGCCGGATGGCGGCATAAATGCCTTATCCGGCCTACAGGCTCACACCACCCAGGCCCATACCGCTCCCTGCGCCAACGCCGCGCTAATGTGGCTTACACCGGCGTTACCCTGGCCTCCTTCGCTTCCCGCGTTCCGCGATGAAGCAGCGCGTGCAGCAGGATCGCCCCGAAGGTGGCCGTGCCAATCCCGCCCAGCGTAAAGCCGCCCACCGACAGCGCGAAATCCCCTGCGCCCAGCACCAGGGTCACCGACACCATGATCAGATTGCTGTTCTGGCTGAGGTCGACGCGGTTTTGCACCCAGATCCGCGCCCCGGCGACGGCAATTAAGCCAAACACCACGATCGAGGCGCCGCCGATCACCGGCCCGGGAATGGTGTGGATTAATGCGCCAAACTTCGGTGAGAAGCCCAGCAGCATCGCGATCAGCGCCGCGGCGACAAAGACCAACGTCGAATAGACCTTGGTCACCGCCATGACGCCAATGTTCTCCGCATAGGTCGTGACCCCGCTGCCGCCCACCGAGCCGGAGAGCATGGTCGCCAGCCCGTCGCCGACGAAGGCGCGCCCCATGTACGGGTCCATATTGCGCCCGGTCATCCCGGCGACGGCCTTCAGGTGCCCCAGGTTCTCAGCCACCAGGATCACGGCGACGGGCGCAATCAACATCATCGCCTGACCGTTAAAGGATGGGGTGGTAAAGTGCGGCAGCCCGAACCACTCCGCCTGGGCGAGGGAGGAAAAGTCCAGCGGTTTGCCAAGGCCAAAACCGTTAGCCAGCAGGGCGTACAGTGCGCAGGCGACGATCAGGCCGACCAGGATCAGCAGACGCTGCAGCATCCCGCGGGTAAATACCGCGACTATGCCGATGCAGAGCACGGTTAACACCGCCATCCAGCTGTCGAAGGCGCTGGCGGACACGCTGCGCACGGCAATCGGCGCCAGGTTCAGGCCGATTGCCATCACCACCGCGCCGGTCACCACCGGCGGCATCAGGCGCTCGATCCAGCGGGTGCCGATCTTCATCACTACCAGACCAATCAGGGTGTAAACCAGCCCGCAGGCGATGATCCCACCAAGGGCGACGCTCAGATGAGGGTTCAGCCCCTGGCCGTTAAAGCCGGTAATGGCGATCACCACCCCGACAAAAGCGGCGCTGGAGCCGAGATAGCTCGGCACCCGTCCGCCGGTGACGACAAAGAACAGCAGGGTGCCGACGCCCGACATCAGAATCGACAGGTTGGGGTCGAGCCCCATCAACAACGGCATCAGCACCGTCGCGCCGAACATCGCAACGGCGTGCTGCACGCCCATCACCAGCGTTTGTCCGGCCGACAAGCGTTCATCGGGGGCGACAACGCCGGACTCAGCGGCGGGGGAGGTCAACTTCCAGCGAGGAAAATCGAAGAGTGCCATGATGATATCCCGGGTTAAAGGTTAACAAGCGGGTCGCATAAGCGTGTGATAACCGCGGTCAAACCACATCAGTCCCCGGGGTTCCGGGTGACGGGTAATGGCCACGACGTGACAAAACAGGATGTCGTGCGTGCCGACGCTGACGCGCTGGTCGATACGGCAGTCAAAGCTGACCAGCGCCGCCTCCAGCCGCGGACAGCCGGTGGCGCCAGTCTGCCAGTCGGCGGCGGCAAAACGCTCGTCCATTGCCGTTTTACCGCCAAACAGCGTCGACAGGGCCTCCTGTCCGGCCGCCAGGGTATTGACGCACAGCGTGTGGTGTTCGCTGAACACCGGCCACACCGAGGCCGAGCGGTTCAGGCAGACCAGCAGGGTCGGCGGCGTGTCGGTAACGCTGCAGACCGCGCTGGCGGTGAACCCCGCCCGGCCCGCCGGGCCATCGGTGGTAATAATGTTAACCGCGGCGCCGACGTGGGCCATGGCGTCACGAAAACTCGCTTTGTCCGCTAACTCCATCGCCAACTCCTTATGCCAGCAGGCAGGCTTCATCAAAGGACAGACGCGGCAGGCGACCATACAGCTTGCCGGGGTCGCCATAGCCGATATTTACCAGCAGGTTGCTTTTCCAGCCGTTGTCGGCGAAAAACGCCGCGTCGACTTTTTCCCGGTCAAAACCGGACATCGGCCCGGTGTCGAGGCCCAGCGCGCGGCAGGCGAAAATCAGGTACGCCGCCTGCAGCGAGCTGTTGCGAAACGCGGTCTCTTCCGCCAGCTGCGGGCTGGAGGTAAACCAGCTGCGGGCGTCACCGTGGGGAAACAGGGTCGGCAGCCGGTCGTAGAAGGCGCTATCCCATGCCACGATGGCGGTCACCGGCGCCTGCATGGTTTTCTGCAGATTGCCGCTGGAGAGCGTTGGGCGGAGCTTCTCTTTGCCTTCCGCGCTACGGACGAACACGATGCGCGCCGGCGAACAGTTGGCGGAGGTAGGCCCCATTTTCATCAGGTCCCAGACGGCCTGCAGTTGCGCGTCGCTCACCGGCTTATCCAGCCAGCCGTTGTGGGTCCGGGCCTGGGTAAACAGCGTCTCGCAGGCCGTGTGGTTTATCGCGTCGTTCATTAGATCTCCCTGGCGACCGGCAGCATAGCGGCCAGCCCGTCGCATAAAATGGTATTAAACGTATCGGCGTCGGTGACGTTACAGGCATGGCCGCCCCACGGCATCTCCACATGCTGGCTGCCGGGGATCGCCGCCTGCAGCACGCGGGAGCAGGAGGCCGGGACCAGCAGGTCGTCAGCGGCGCTGACAATCAGCGTCGGACAGGCAATGGCCGCCGCACGGCGTGAAAAATCAGCCTGCTTCAGGGCCTGCAGTCGCTTCAGCAGATTATCCTTGCCCTGAAAATGACTGATGGCAAGCGCATCTTCCGCTTCGAGGCGCGGCAGGCGCGCGGCCATCCATTCCGCCGGGTAGAGAAACAGCGGTTGCGCTTCAACCCACGCCTGCGCGCCGCCGGCATGCAGCAGACGCTCGCGCACCAGGAAGCAGCGGCGGGTATGCGGCGACAGCGTCAGCCAGCCGTTGACCAGCACCAGGGCGCTCACCGCCTCGGGGCGATCGAGCGCCAGCTGCAGGCCAATCAACGCCCCCAGGGCGTGGCCCACCAGCGCAAAGCGGGTGATCCCCGCCGCCTGCAGGGCGCTGAACAGCTCCCCGGCCATCGTCACCATGCTGTAGTCGGCGGGCAGCGGGCCGGCGTTTTCCCCGGTCCCGTTATGGTCATAACTCACCAACTGATACTGTGCCTCCAGCGCCGCGCGCTGCGCCAGCCAGTAGCCGCCGCCCCCGCCAAGGCCGGCGCTGAGGACCACCACCGGCGCGCCGGGCCATGGGGCTGGAGCAATATTGAGCCTCATCATGTCGGGGTGCCGATATGGGCGACGCTGGCGATTTCCACCAGCGCATCAGGCTTCACCAGCCCGCACTGAATGCAGAAGCGCGCCGGTTTATCGCCGGGGAAGAACTCGGCGTAGACCTCGTTAATCGCGGCGTAATTTGTCCAGTCGGTGATAAAGATGCTGTTGAAAGTCACATCCGCCATACTCCCGCCCGCCGTTTCGATAACGCTCTTGATGGTCTCCAGCACGTGGCGGGTTTGCGCCTTTGGGTCGCCGATGTGCACCACATTGTTTTGCTTATCAAACGGCAGGGTGCCCGAGACGTAGACCACCCCGTCGGCGAGCGTCCCCGGAACAAAGGGGGCAATCGGCGTGGTGGTGCCTGGCGGAATAATCACCTGTTTAGGCATAACGTTTCTCCTTGGCTAAAGACAGCGGGGTGGCGGGGGACAGCGCGTGGCAGAAACTCTCGACGTCGCTGACCCAGCCGAAAAAGGTTTCAATATTGAACAGCGCCGCCTGCTGGGCGAAGGCCGGCCCGGCCTGATGGGTGGCATCCTCCAGCACGATGCCGAAGTATTCGAGAAAGAAGCCATCGCGCAGCGTCGATTCGACGCAGACGTTGGTGGCGATCCCGGTGAACACCAGGTGGCGTATGCCGCGGCTGCGCAAAATGCTGTCGAGCGGGGTGTTAAAGAAGCCGCTGTAACGCGGTTTCGGCAACACGATGTCGCCTTCCTGCGGCGTCAGCTCGTCCACCAGCTGATAATCCCAGCCGCCTTTCGCCAGCAGCTTGCCCTGCAGCTCCGGACGCTGGCGCATCGTTTTCAGCGCGTTGGACTTGTGATAGTTCGGCGAGCCCGGGCCGCCAGCTTCAACATACTGGTCATCCCAGCCATTCTGGAACCAGATAATCAGCATACCCGCGGCGCGGGCGGCGGCGACGGCGGTATTAATATTGTCGATAACCGGCCGGGTGGCGGAGACGTCAAAGCCTGCGAGATCCAGATAACCGCCCTGGCTGGCGTAGGCGTTCTGCATATCGACCACAATCAGCGCGCTCTGCTGCGGCGCGAAGGTCAGGGATTCCGGGCGAGCGGGAAGGGTAATCATCAGGCCACCTCACGGGTAACAGGAGCAATGTGGTCCCGGCAGCGCATCAGCGGCTGAATGCGTTCGCCAAAGGCGTCGATGCCGGCAAGAAAATCATCAAAGGTCAGCAGCACGCCGTCGGTACCGGGCACGCTCGCCACTTCATCGAGCATCCGCGCGACGCTGGCATACGATCCGACAAGGGTGCCCATGTTAATGTTGACCGCCGAGGTGGGGTCGGCCATCTGGCGCACGTTGGTATCGCTGCCGGAGCGGGTGTCTTTCTGACTCTGCTCGGTGAGCCACGCCAGCGCTTCTTCATCGGCGCCCGCTTTGTAATGTTCCCATTTGGCGCGCGCCGCCTCGTCGGTTTCGTCGGCGATCACCATAAACAGCACATAGGACCCCACATCGCGGCCGGTTTTTTCCGCCGCCTGCATCATGCGCGCGGCGGTCGGGGCAAAGGCCGTTGGCGTATTGACTCCTTTGCCAAAGCAGAAGTTGTAGTCCGCGTGCTGAGCGGAGAAGGCCATACCGGCATCGCTCTGCCCGGCGCAGATCACCTTCATCGGCTGCGAAGGGCGCGGGCTGACCCGGCAGTCGTTCATGGTGAAGTAATCACCTTTGAAATCGCTGCGCCCGGTGCCCCACAGGTCACGGAGCACCTGAACGTATTCGGTGAGATAGTCATAGCGGCTGGCGAAATAGTCATCTCCCGGCCACATGCCCATCTGGTCATATTCCGGTTTTTGCCAGCCGGTCACCAGATTGACGCCAAACCGACCGCCGGAGATGGAGTCGATAGTGGAGGCCATCCTGGCGACAATCGCTGGCGGCAGCGTCAGGGTGGCGGCGGTGGCGTAGATCTGGATCTTCGAGGTCACCGCCGCCAGGCCGGCCATCAGGGTGAAGGACTCCAGGTTGTGATCCCAGAACTCGGTTTTCCCGCCGAAGCCGCGCAGCTTGATCATGGAGAGCGCGAAGTCGAAATGGTAGTGCTCGGCTTTCTGCACGATAGCCTTATTCAGTTCGAAGGTCGGCATATACTGCGGGGCATGAGTAGAGATCAGCCAGCCGTTGTTGCCAATGGGAACGAAAACACCAATTTTCATACCTACCTCTCTGCAGTCATGGAAGATGAAGTTGCGGTGGTGCGGCATCCTGCCTCTCCCTGGACCACCTTGCAGAAGAGCTAAAGCAAACGCGATGCCAGTTTTATAAATGCCAATGTTATTAATGTGTTACTTTTGAGTTGCTAAAAAGGACGATAAAAAAGTGGACTGGATGGTCAAAATCAGTGCACGAAAAAACGGCAGTCATGCGCAATCAGGGTGCACGGGGTCGTGTCGGCGCAGGGCTTTTGCTATGCTGGTGGCGTCAACTGAAGGAGAGGATGCATGACACAAGGCGCGGTGAAGAAAAACGGCAAACGTTCACAAGCGGTAAGCGCCAAAAAGGAGGCCATCCTGGCCGCCGCGCTGGAGGCATTTTCGCAATTTGGTATTCACGGTACGCGACTGGAGCAAGTGGCTGAGCGCGCCGGGGTATCGAAAACCAATCTGCTCTATTACTACCCTTCGAAAGAGGCGCTGTATGTGGCTGTCCTGCAGCAGATCCTCGCCATCTGGCTGGCGCCGCTGAAGGCGTTTCGTGAGGATATCAGCCCGCTGGTGGCGATCCGCGAATATATTCGCCTGAAGCTGGAGGTGTCCCGCGATCATCCCCAGGCCTCGAAGCTTTTCTGCCTCGAGATGCTGCAGGGGGCGCCGCTGCTGATGGGCGAACTGACCGGGGACCTGAAAGCGCTGGTCGATGAGAAATCGGCGATTGTCTCCGGCTGGATCGACCGTGGCAAGCTGGCGCCGGTCGATCCGCAGCATTTAATCTTTATGATCTGGGCCACCACCCAGCATTACGCCGACTTCGCTACCCAGGTGGAGGCGGTCACCGGCGCCACGCTGCAGGACGCGGCCTTTTTTGAACAAACGGTCGATAATGTCCAGCGGATGATTATCGAAGGCATTCGCGTCCGTTAATTGGCCGGTGGCAGTGGGCAGCTTTGATCGCCATCCTCGCACTGCAGTAGCGAGGAGAGGAATGACTCCCGCTCCACGCTCTTATCGGTCATGCACTGGCTTACCAGCATCGGCTGCATGCTGCCGCCTTCGGCGCCGGACGCGAGGAAGGCGCAATCGGCGTCGCGCAGGGCGATCCATGCCTGCTGCGCCTGCTTCAGTAATGTCTGTTGTTTACCCACCGCGCGCTGCAGGGCCTGCTGCCAGGTGTCATTCAGTTTTTTGTCGGCCGCCTGAAACTGCGCGGCCGCGCACTGATTCATTTCGGTTTGGGTATTGGCGTTGCTGCACTCGTCTGCCAGCGCCGCGCCGCTGGCCAGCAGGGCCATCACGGCAAATAACGTGCGTTTCATTGTTCTGCTCCCATAAAAAAGGCTCCCGTCCGGGAGCCTTAATTAAACACAGCTGACGTCGGCTGTCATTAGCTGATCACTGCGCCGATTTCCCGGATGGCGGCGCACAGCGCCTTATCCGGGCTACCTCGTTGTATTGTTATGTTGTCGGGTGGCGCTACGCTTACCCGACCTACAATACTGGCCGCCCCCCGTGCCATGAGACAGGTAGCCCCGGTAAGCGCAGCGCCACCGGGGATGATCACAGCGCCTTATCCGGGCTACCCTTTGGCGGTGGTAGGTAGCCCCGGTAAGCGTAGCGCCACCGGGGAGCCTGTTTTAGCCGATGGTCATCAGGCTGGCGTTACCGCCTGCCGCCGCGGTGTTAACGCTCAGCGAACGCTCGATATACAGCCGCTCCAGCAGCAGGTTGGTTTCGCCGCGGGCGAAGCCCTGCACCGAGACTATCGCCCCGTCGCGTGCCGCCACCTGCTCGCACAGCTCGCGCAGCTGGTCGGAATCGCCGTGGTAGATAACCGCGTCGAAGGCCTGGCCAGGTAACTGCTCCGCTTTGGCAAAGCGAATTCGCTCGCTGACGTCCCGCGGCAGCTTCTTCGCCAAATCGCGCTGCAGGGCGCTGTCCGGCCACAGTACTTCACAACCCACCGCCAACGCGGCCGCCAGCTGGATCAGCGCATCCTGCTCGTTATCCGCGACGCACAGCACACGGTCGCGCGGCATCAGCGTCAGGGTATTGCGCTCGCCGGTTGGCCCAGGCAGCAGGCGTTGGGTACCGCTTTGCGCCTGCTCGCTGTACTGCTGGCACAGCGCCTGTAGCTCAGGACGGCCCGCCGCCCACTGCTGCAGCGCCAGGAGTGGTTTTTCCAGCAGCGTTTTCAGCTGGGCGTCCAGCGGGCGCTCCGCATCCTGGCGGGAGAAGGTCACGCCAACCGCGCCTTGTGGACGGCTGGAGAGCAGACGGTACAGGTACAGCGGACCGCCGGCTTTCGGACCGGTACCGGACAACCCTTCGCCGCCGAACGGCTGCACGCCGACCACGGCGCCAACCATATTGCGGTTGACGTACAGGTTGCCCACCTTCGCACTGCCGGTGACCTGGGCGATGGTCTCGTCGATGCGGGTATGCACGCCGAGGGTCAGGCCATAGCCAGAGGCGTTAATCTGCTCGACCAGTTTGTCCAGCTCGTTACGGTTATAGCGCACCACGTGCAGTACCGGGCCGAAGACCTCTTTTTTCAGCTCGTCGAAGCTATCGAGTTCGATAAGCGTCGGCGGCACGAAGGTCCCGTGGCGCCATTCGCTTGCGTCTTCGCTATTCTCGCGCACCGCCTGGTAGACGGTGCGTCCTTTGGCGCGCATCGCCTGAATATGGCGTTCAATATTCTCTTTCGCTTCCGCATCGATAACCGGGCCGATGTCGGTGGTCAGCCGGCCCGGGTTACCCATCCGGCACTCGCTCATGGCGCCGCGCAGCATGGTCAAGGTATGGTCGGCGACCTCTTCCTGCAGGCAGAGGACGCGCAAGGCGGAGCAGCGCTGGCCGGCGCTGTCGAACGCGGAAGCCAGGACGTCGATCACCACCTGCTCGGTCAGCGCCGACGAGTCGACGATCATCGCGTTCATCCCGCCGGTTTCGGCGATCAGCGGTGTCGGGCGACCCTGGGGATCGAGGCGGCTGGCAATATTGCGCTGCAGCAGCGTCGCCACTTCGGTGGAGCCGGTGAACATCACGCCGCGTACGCGCTCATCGGAGGTTAGCGCGGCGCCCACGGTCTCCCCGCGGCCCGGCAGCAGTTGAATAACGCCTGGCGGCACGCCGGCCTCCAGCAGAATCGCCACGCCCTGGGCGGCGATAAGCGGCGTCTGCTCTGCCGGTTTCGCCAGCACGCTATTGCCGGCCGCCAGCGCGGCGGCAATCTGGCCGGTGAAGATCGCCAGCGGGAAGTTCCACGGGCTGATACAGACCACCGGGCCCAGCGGGCGGTGGGTTTCATTATCGAAATCGTCGCGCACCTGGCCGGCGTAATAGTGCAGGAAGTCGACGGCTTCGCGCACTTCAGCGATGGCGTTGCTGAAGGTTTTACCCGCTTCGCGCACCAGGATCCCCATCAGGGTCGGCATCTGGCTTTCCATCAGCACCGCGGCGCGCTCAAGAATGGCGGCGCGCTCCTGCGGCGGGGTGGCGAACCAGATCGGCGCATTGTTGATAGCGCTGGTCAGCGCCTGCTGGACTTCGGCGTCGCTGGCTTCGCGGACGTAGCCGACGATATCTTTCGGTTCTGCCGGATTAACCACCGGCTGCATTTCGCCTTCGGCCACCGGCTGCTCCAGCATCGGCAATGCCTGCCATTTATGCAGCGCGCTGTTGAGCAGGGAAGAGGAGAGGGAGGCCAGACGGTGCTCGTTCGCCAGATCGAGACCGGCGGAGTTGCTCCGGCCGCTGCCGTAGAGATCGCGCGGCAGCGGGATTTTCGGATGCGGCAGGCCGGCCTGGCCTTCCTGCTGCGCCAGTTTTTCTACCGCGCTGACCGGGTCGGCCACCAGCTCGTCCAGCGGCAGGGTATTGTCCGCGATACGGTTGACGAAGGAGGTATTGGCGCCGTTTTCCAGCAGACGGCGCACCAGATACGCCAGCAGCGTTTCGTGGGTGCCCACCGGGGCGTAGATCCGGCACGGACGGTTCAGTTTGCCGTCGGCGACTTTGCCTACCACCTGCTCGTACAGCGGTTCGCCCATACCGTGCAGGCACTGGAATTCATACTGACCCGGGTAGTAGTTCTGGCCCGCCAGCTGGTAGATAGCCGCCAGGGTATGGGCGTTGTGGGTGGCGAACTGCGGGTAAATCAGGTTCGGCACCGCCAGCAGTTTTTTCGCGCAGGCGAGGTAGGAGACGTCGGTATAAACCTTGCGGGTGTAAACCGGATAGCCTTCGAGGCCTTCCATCTGCGCGCGTTTGATTTCGCTATCCCAGTAGGCGCCTTTCACCAGACGGATCATCAGGCGACGACGGCTGCGGGTCGCGAGGTCGATCAGGGCATCGATGACGAACGGACAGCGCTTCTGGTAGGCCTGGATCACGAAGCCGATGCCGTTCCAGCCGGCCAGCTCCGGTTCGAAACAGAGTTTTTCCAGCAGATCGAGGGAGATCTCCAGGCGATCGGCCTCTTCGGCGTCGATATTGATGCCGATATCGTACTGGCGCGCCAGCAGGGTCAGCGATTTCAGACGCGGGTAAAGCTCTTCCATCACCCGGTCATACTGCGCGCGGCTGTAGCGCGGATGCAGCGCGGAGAGTTTAATCGAGATGCCCGGGCCTTCATAAATGCCGCGGCCGTTGGAGGCTTTGCCGATGGCGTGGATCGCCTGCTGATAAGAGACCATATAGGCCTGGGCATCGGCGGCGGTGAGCGCCGCTTCGCCGAGCATATCGTAGGAATAGCGGAACCCTTTTTCTTCCAGCTTGCGGGCGTTAGCCAGCGCTTCGGCGATGGTTTCGCCAGTAACGAACTGCTCGCCCATCAGGCGCATCGCCATATCGACGCCTTTGCGGATCAGGGGTTCGCCGCTCTTGCCGATGATGCGGTTCAGCGAGCGGGAGAGGCTGGTCTCGTTATGGGTCGACACCAGTTTGCCGGTAAACAGCAGCCCCCAGGTGGCGGCGTTGACGAACAGCGACGGGCTGCGGCCGATATGCGACTGCCAGTTGCCATTGCTGATTTTGTCGCGGATCAGCGCATCGCGGGTGGCTTTATCCGGAATACGCAGCAGGGCTTCCGCCAGGCACATCAGCGCCACCCCTTCCTGTGAAGAAAGGGAGAACTCCTGCAGCAGACTCTGCACCATGCCGGCGCGGCCGCTGGCGGTTTTCTGGTTGCGCAGTTTTTCCGCCAACTGATACGCCAGCTTGTGTGCCTGTTCGCCCAGCGGCTGCGGCAGACGGGCCTGCTCCAGCAGCATCGGTACCGCGTCGGTTTCCGGACGTCGCCAGGCGGCGGTGATCGCTGCGCGGCTCACCGACTGCGGCAGGATCTGCTCGGCAAATTCGAGGAACGGCTGATACGGTTCTTCCGCCGGGGAACCTGCTTCATCGCTTTCATTGGCGGCGCCGGAGAGCAGGGCCGGCAGCTCAGGCAGCGTCTCGTCGTTCTCCAGTTTTTCCAGATAATTGAAGATGGCCTGTTTAATCAGCCAGTGCGGCGTGCGGTCAATACGGCTCGCGGCGGACTTAATGCGCTCGCGGGTGGCGTCGTCAAGCTTAACACCCATGGTGGTGGTGCCCATGCTCAGAACTCCTGTCATTTATCGTTAGGCTTATGCGGTTGCATGGAAATATCCACCATGTTGCAACTTTGTGCAACCTTGTTAATTGTGGCTTGTGACGCAAGCCGTGAAATGGCGGATTTGTTAAAAATAATACTCAAAATAGCAGAATTTTAACCCCGGCCTCATAGGGTATTTGTATGCGTGAGTTAACACTTTTTTTTGGTGCAACCTTTAAAAACGTGAGAGAGTGCAACCTCTAAAAAAATGACGTTTTGCGCTGCCGGGTTTTCGTGTAAATGCTGTGTTAAATCATTTGTGAAAAACCGAAGCTTCCGTCAGGATACGGTCGCCCAATTAAACAACGCACCATTACCCCGTTCCGGTAGTGGAAAAAACGACAAAGCGGGACGCTGTCGATAAAAAATTCTGGAGACTTTGCATGGCTATTAGCACACCGATGCTGGTGACATTTATTGTTTATATTTTTGGTATGGTTTTAATCGGGTTTATTGCCTGGCGTTCGACCAAAAACTTCGATGATTATATTCTCGGCGGGCGGAGTCTGGGGCCATTTGTGACCGCGCTTTCCGCGGGGGCGTCGGATATGAGCGGCTGGCTGCTGATGGGACTGCCGGGAGCGATTTTCCTCTCCGGGATTTCCGAAAGCTGGATCGCCATTGGTTTAACGCTGGGGGCGTGGATTAACTGGAAGCTGGTGGCCGGTCGCCTGCGCGTGCATACCGAGGTGAATAATAACGCCCTGACGCTGCCCGATTATTTTACCGGCCGTTTTGAAGATAAAAGCCGGGTGCTGAGAATTATTTCGGCGTTGGTTATTCTGCTGTTCTTTACCATCTATTGCGCCTCGGGAATTGTGGCGGGGGCGCGTCTGTTTGAAAGCACCTTCGGTATGAGTTATGAAACCGCACTGTGGGCCGGGGCGGCGGCGACGATTATCTATACCTTCGTCGGCGGCTTCCTCGCCGTCAGCTGGACCGATACCGTGCAGGCCAGCCTGATGATTTTTGCCCTGATCCTCACCCCGGTGATCGTGATTATTTCCGTCGGCGGCTTTGGTGATTCGCTGGAAGTCATTAAACAAAAGAGCATCGAAAATATCGACATGCTCAAGGGGCTGAACTTCGTGGCGATTATTTCGCTGATGGGCTGGGGGCTGGGCTATTTCGGCCAGCCGCATATTCTGGCGCGCTTTATGGCGGCGGATTCGCACCACAGTATCGTTCACGCACGTCGCATCAGTATGACCTGGATGATCCTGTGCCTGGCGGGCGCAGTGGCCGTTGGCTTCTTTGGGATTGCCTACTTCAATAACAACCCGAGCCTGGCGGGCGCGGTTAACCAGAACGCTGAGCGCGTGTTTATCGAACTGGCGCAAATCCTGTTTAATCCGTGGATTGCCGGGATCCTGCTGTCGGCGATTCTGGCGGCGGTGATGTCCACCCTGAGCTGTCAGCTGCTGGTCTGCTCCAGCGCGATTACTGAAGATCTGTATAAAGCGTTCCTGCGCAAAAACGCCGGCCAGAAAGAGCTGGTGTGGGTGGGGCGTATGATGGTGCTGGTGGTTGCCCTGGTGGCGATTGCCCTGGCGGCCAATCCGGAAAACCGCGTACTGGGACTGGTGAGCTACGCCTGGGCTGGCTTCGGCGCCGCCTTTGGTCCGGTGGTGCTGTTCTCGGTGATGTGGTCACGCATGACCCGTAACGGCGCGCTGGCCGGGATGGTGATTGGCGCCCTGACCGTGATCGTCTGGAAGCAGTTTGGCTGGCTGGGCCTGTATGAAATTATTCCGGGCTTTATCTTCGGTAGCCTGGGGATCGCGGTCTTTAGCCTGCTGGATAAAGCGCCGTCGGCCAGCATGCAGCAGCGCTTCGCCGAAGCGGATGCCCACTACCATACGCCGCCGCCGGTACGCGCCACGGCTGAGTAAGGTCATCTGACGCTCACGAGCCCGCCGCTGGCGGGCTTTTTTTTGCCTGTTGCCGGGTCCGAATATTATAACCCTTGCTAATTATTTGAAAATCCGCTGATATTTCCTGACTAATAACAATGAGGATAGCAAAGATGACGTTCAGACAGGGTGCAATGGCGCTGGTGCTGGCAGGGTTACTCAGCGGCTGCGTGGCGGGCGGAAGTTCGTCGACCCGCGCGGCGAAGCCCGGTGCCTGCCCGGCGGATCGGTCCATGGTGCAAACCACGCTTTACTTCGGCCTGAGCCGCCCGGTGGGGAAAGACATCACCGCTGAAGAGTGGCAACAGTTTGTCGACCGCGACGTCACGCCGCGCTTTCGCGATGGGCTGACGGTGTTTGATGCCCGTGGCCAGTGGCTGGGCCAGAATGGTCAGGTGGTGCGGGAGCAGAGTAAGGCGCTGATGGTGATCCATGGCAACGATGCGCAGAGCGAGGCAGGCATTGAAGCCCTGCGCCAGGGCTATAAATCACGCTTCGCGCAGGAGTCGGTGATGCGTGTCGACCAGCCGGTCTGCGTCCAGTTCTGAGTAAACGGCGGGGGCAGCCCCGCCGTTTGTCTTACAGGACCAGCCCGGCGAAGCTGGCGGAAAGCAGGCTCACCAGCGTGGCGCTATACACCAGCCGCAGGCCGAAGCGGGAGACGATATTGCCCTGAGGTTCATTCAGGCCTTTGATCGCCCCGGCGATAATGCCGATCGAGGCAAAGTTGGCAAACGACACCAGGAAGACCGACAGAATGCCGAGCCCGCGCGGCGTCATGCTGGCGGCAATCTTTTGCAGCTCAATCATCGCCACAAATTCGTTAGCGACCAGTTTGGTGGCCATAATGCTGCCGGCGTTCAGCGCATCGCTCAGCGGGATGCCGATAAGCCAGGCCAGCGGATAAAAGACATAGCCGAGGATCTGCTGGAAGCTGAGACCAAACAGGGTAGCGAACAGCGCGTTAATGGCGCTGATCAGGGCGATAAAGCCGATCAGCATCGCCAGAATAATCATCGCCACTTTAAAGCCGGCCAGAATATATTCCCCGAGCATTTCAAAGAAACTCTGCGATTCGTGTAGCTTCTCGAGTTTTATTTCCTGCTCGCTGCCCGGCCGCGTCGGGTTAATCACCGACAGCACGATAAAGGTACTGAACATATTCAGGATCAGCGCTGCGACGACATATTTGGCGTCCAGCATGGTCATATAGGCGCCGACGATCGACAGTGACACGGTCGACATGGCCGTCGCCGCCATGGTGAACAGTCGGCGTGAGGAGAGGTCGCCCAGTACGCCCTTGTAGGCGATGAAATTCTCCGACTGGCCGAGGATCAGCGAGCTGACGGCGTTGAAAGATTCCAGCTTACCCATGCCGTTTACCTTCGACAGCAGGGTACCGATGACACGAATGAAAATCGGCAGGATCCGCCAGTGCTGAAGAATACCAATCAGCGCGGAAATAAACACAATCGGACACAGGACGCCAAGGAAAATAAAGGCTAACCCTTTTTCGCTCATGCCGCCAAAGACGAAATTGGTCCCTTCAGCGGCAAAGCCTAACAGTGAAGCAAAAAAGCCGGAGATGTTTTTCACCAGCCACAGGCCGCTTTCTGCGTGCAGGAAAAAGAAGGCGAGCGCTATTTCGATAATAATCAACTGGAGAATGTAACGAATACGAATTTTTTGTCTGTCGTAGCTGACAAGCCAGGCCAGGGCGAGGATCACCACCAGCGCCAGCAGGAAATGAAAAAATGCAGTCATGTTGTTCTTTTCGCAGGTCAATAAGGCCGCCATTTAGCCATAGCCGCTGCCACGGGTAAATATCTGGCGTAAAAAATCCTTTGCTTATTCTTTTCCCTCATAACAGGCGAATATTTTCGTAAGTCATTATTTGCCAGCGATTTATTTACAGATAGTCATCATTCTCTAAACATTTCGCTTGTGTTTCTGAGTATTGTAATGATAATCACTATCATAAATATTACCTGTTTTTGCATTCGTTGACGGTGCTTTACATTTAAGGGTATTGGCATGTTTGTCCCATTTCTCATTATGTTACGCGAAGGCCTTGAGGCGGCGCTGATTGTCAGCCTGATCGCCAGCTATCTGAAACGCACCCAGCGGGGAAACTGGATTGGCGTGATGTGGATTGGCGTGATCCTCGCGGCGGCGCTGTGTCTTGGCTTAGGAATTTTTATCAACGAAACCACCGGGGAATTTCCTCAGCGCGAACAGGAGTTGTTCGAGGGGATCGTCGCGGTCATCGCGGTGGTGATCCTGACGTGGATGGTCTTCTGGATGCGCAATGTCTCGCGCAACGTTAAACAGCAGCTGGAGCAGGCCGTGGACAAGGCGCTGCAGCGCGGCAATCACCACGGCTGGGCGCTGGTGATGATGGTCTTTTTCGCCGTTGCCCGTGAGGGGCTGGAGTCGGTCTTCTTTCTGCTGGCGGCATTCCAGCAGGATGTCGGCATCTGGCCGCCGCTGGGTGCGCTGCTGGGTCTGGCCACGGCAATCGTGCTGGGCTTCCTGCTCTACTGGGGCGGTATCCGCCTTAACCTCGGCGTGTTCTTCAAATGGACCAGCCTGTTTATTCTGCTGGTGGCCGCTGGTCTGGCTGCCGGGGCGATCCGCGCCTTCCACGAGGCTGGCCTGTGGAACCTGTTCCAGGATACCGCCTTCGATCTGAGCAACGTGCTGTCGACGCATACGCTGTTCGGCACGTTACTTGAAGGGATCTTCGGCTACCAGGAGACCCCGAGCGTTAGCGAAGTGGCGGTCTATCTGCTTTATCTGATCCCGGCGCTGGTGCTGTTTGCCCTGCCGCCGCGGAATAATACCACTGCCTCGCGGGCTGCCTGACCGGGCGCTGCGAGCTTATAAGCGACACTCTACTTACCGAAAGGGATGATCATGATGATTCATTTTCGCCGTAATGCGCTGCGGGCGACCGTGGCCGCGCTGCTCAGCTCTGCATTGGGTGCTCAGGCTGCGGATATCCCGCAGGTCAAAGTCACCGTCAACGACAAGCAGTGCGAGCCGATGCAGGTGACCGTTAAAGCGGGTAAAACCCAGTTTATTATTCAGAACCATAGCCAGAAAGCGCTGGAGTGGGAAATTCTGAAAGGGGTCATGGTGGTGGAAGAGCGTGAGAACATCGCGCCGGGCTTTACCCAAAAGCTCACCGCTAACCTGCAGCCAGGCGAATATGATATGACCTGCGGCCTGCTCACCAACCCGAAAGGGAAACTGATTGTCACCGGCGAAGCAACCAAAGACGCGGCGAAAGCGGATGCGGTGCTGAGCCTCGGCGACGCGATCACCGCTTACAAAGCCTATGTGACGGCGGAAACCGCGCAGCTGGTCAGCGGCACCAAAGCCTTTACCGACGCGGTGAAAGCGGGCGACATCGAAAAAGCGAAAGCGCTGTACGCCCCGACGCGCCAGCATTACGAGCGCATCGAGCCGATTGCCGAGCTGTTCTCTGATCTTGACGGCAGCATCGACGCCCGCGAAGACGACTTCGAGAAAAAAGCGGAAGATCCGAAATTCACCGGTTTCCACCGTCTGGAAAAAGCGCTGTTTGGCGATAACAGCGTCAAGGGCATGGAAAAATATGCCGATCAGCTGAACAGCGATGTGCTGGAGCTGCAAAAGCGTATCAGCGAGCTGGCATTCCCGCCGTCAAAAGTGGTGGGCGGGGCGGCCGGATTAATTGAGGAAGTCGCGGCCAGCAAGATCAGCGGCGAAGAAGATCGTTACAGCCACACCGACCTGTGGGACTTCCAGGCCAACATTGACGGCGCACAGAAAATTGTCGACCTGCTGCGCCCGCAGCTGCAAAAAGAGAACAGCGCGCTGCTGGCGAAAGTGGACGCCAACTTTAAGAAAGTGGACAGCATCCTCAGCAAATATCGCACCAAAGACGGTTTCGAGACCTACGATAAGCTGACCACCGCTGACCGTAATGCGCTGAAAGGGCCGATCACCACTCTGGCGGAAGATCTGGCTCAGCTGCGCGGGATCCTGGGTCTGGACTAAGTCGATGGCACAACAGAAACCCCACGACGTGAACGAGCCGTCACGTCGTCGCTTACTGAAAGGGATCGGCGCGCTTGGCGGCGCGCTGGCCATCACCGGCGGCTGCCCGGTGGCGCATGCGGCAAAAGCGGAAAGTTCCCCCGGGACGCTGGCACCCGACGCCCGTCAGGAAAAGCAGCCCTTCTACGGCCCGCATCAGGCGGGCATCCTGACGCCGCAGCAGGCCTCGATGATGCTGGTGGCGTTCGATGTGCTGGCGGCCGATAAAGCCGACCTCGAGCGCCTGTTTCGACTGCTGACCCAGCGTATCGCCTTTTTAACCCAGGGCGGCCCGGCGCCGGACACGCCTAATCCGCGGCTGCCGCCGATGGATTCCGGCATCTTAGGGGCGTGGATTGCACCGGATAACCTGACCATGACCGTCTCGGTTGGCCATTCGCTGTTTGATGAGCGTTTTGGCCTGGCGGATAAAGCGCCGAAAAAACTGCAGCCGATGACCCGCTTCCCCAACGATTCGCTGGATGCCGCCCTGTGTCATGGCGACCTGCTGCTGCAGATCTGCGCCAATACTCAGGATACGGTGATCCACGCCCTGCGCGATGTCATCAAACATACGCCGGATCTGCTGAGCGTGCGCTGGAAGCGGGAAGGGTTTATCTCCGACAGCGCGGCGCGCAGTAAAGGCAAAGAGACTCCCATCAATCTGTTGGGTTTTAAAGATGGTACTGCTAACCCGCCGAGCCATGACAGCGCGCTGATGGATAAAGTCGTGTGGGTGACAGCCGATCAGGACGAGCCGGCCTGGACCGTGGGCGGCAGCTATCAGGCGGCGCGCATCATCCAGTTTCACGTCGAGTTTTGGGACCGGACGCCGCTGAAAGAGCAGCAGACGATCTTTGGCCGCGACAAGCACAGCGGTGCGCCGCTGGGGATGAAAAACGAACACGATACCCCGGATTACAGCAACGATCCTGGCGGGGAGACGATCGCGCTGGATAGTCATATTCGTCTGGCCAATCCTCGCACGCCGGAAACCCAGTCCAGCCTGATGATGCGCCGTGGCTACAGCTATTCGCTGGGCGTCACTAACGCCGGGCAACTGGATATGGGACTGTTGTTCGTTTGCTATCAGCACGATCTGGAAAAGGGTTTTCTGACGGTGCAGAAACGGCTTAACGGCGAGGCGCTGGAGGAGTACGTCAAACCCATCGGCGGGGGCTACTTCTTTGTTTTACCCGGCGTGGTGGATGATAAGCACTATCTGGCACAGTCGCTGCTGCAGGCCTGATACCGACCCTGTCCGTGAGGGCAGGGCGTTTTCTGCTGTTTTTCTCTTTTTTATTATATTTCCTGCCATGTGTTATATTTCTGTAATACAAATGACCGATAGTTTCCTACACTTGCTTAAGAACTATTTGTTGCGTCATTGTGAAAAATAAGTTGCATTAAGAATCTTTTTTGATGTACTTATTACATACGCGGTAGTTCCCGGCAGTGTGACGTTTCACTATGGAGATCGCGAATGGTAAGGTCCCGTACCGGACAACGTAAAACCACAGACCGTACTCTTCAGCACGGAAGCCCCGCTTCCGGCAGCGATTTTCTTACCCTTTCTCCTTCCGCTTCAAATTATTACAACCTTGGCAGGGTACGCGGTGCGCGTAGCCGCGACTCGTTGTCAGTTCTACCGGCAAGCAATGGCTTACAAGGAAGCCAAACCTCAATCGTTCGTGCGCATAGTCGCGTCGATGTTGACGCGTGTGATGTAAACCTACAACGCAAGGTGCTATCCATGGGAAGACAAAAAGCAGTGATCAAAGCTCGTCGTGAAGCAAAACGTGTGCTGAGACGGGATTCACGTAGCCATAAACAACGTGAAGAAGAATCGGTCACATCGCTTGTGCAAATGAGTGGCGTAGAAGCAATTGGCATGGCGCGGGACAGCCGTGATACTTCCCCAATTGAGGCGCGCAATGAAGCTCAGGCGCATTATTTGAATGCCATCGACAATAAACAGCTGATTTTCGCCACCGGTGAAGCCGGATGCGGCAAGACCTGGATCAGTGCGGCGAAGGCAGCTGAAGCTCTGATCCATAAGGATGTGGACAGAATTATTGTTACCCGTCCCGTTCTGCAGGCCGAC
Source organism: Klebsiella sp. K-Nf6 (assembly GCF_002806655.1). Classification (NCBI taxonomy): domain Bacteria; kingdom Pseudomonadati; phylum Pseudomonadota; class Gammaproteobacteria; order Enterobacterales; family Enterobacteriaceae; genus Klebsiella; species Klebsiella sp. K-Nf6. The sequence goes on from NZ_PIBN01000018.1 coordinate 35,642, forward strand.
GAAGATCTCGGCTTCTTACCGGGAGATATCGCCGAGAAGTTCGCGCCCTATTTCCGACCGGTTTACGACGTGCTGGTGAAAAGGTTGGGGGCTTCCTTTATGCAGTACTGCCTGCGTCCGGAAATCGGCAAGGTGGAAATCGCGCCGTTCGCCTATATGCGCGGACGTACCTTTGAAAATGCGGTGGTGATTCTGGACGAGGCCCAGAACGTGACCGCAGCGCAAATGAAGATGTTTTTGACCCGCCTCGGGGAGAACGTGACGGTCATCGTCAATGGCGATATCACCCAGTGCGACTTGCCCTCTGGTGTGAGATCTGGCCTGAGCGATGCGCTGGCGCGTTTTGAGGAAGACGAGATGATCGGCATCGTGCGTTTCACCACCGATGACTGCGTGCGCTCGGCCCTCTGCCAGCGGACGCTGAAAGCCTATTATTAATCGTCATACTGTGAGCAAGGCCCGGGCTAGCCCGGGCTTTGTTGTTTTTGGGCATCCTCCCGGCGGCGCTGCGCTTAGCCGGGCTACCTGGCGGGTACGGTCTGGTAGCCCGGGAGAGGCATTGATGCCGACCCCGGGGATGTCTGCGGTGCCACATGCGAAAAAAGCCCGTAATTTCGTACAGGCTCTCATCTTGAATATGGCGGTGAGGGGGGGAATGACTCGCTTCCCGGCGGTACTGCGCGTGGCCGGACTACCTGGCGGGTAGGGTCTGGTAGCCCGGGAGAGGCATTGATGCCGACCCCGGGGATGTCTGCGGTGCCACATGCGAAAAGAGCCCGTACTTGCGTACAGGCTCTCATCTCGAATATGGCGGTGAGGGGGGGATTGACTCGCTTCCCGGCGGTACTGCGCGTGGCCGGACTACCTGGCGGGTAGGGTCTGGTAGCCCGGGAGAGGCATTGATGCCGACCCCGGGGATGTCTGCGGTGCCACATGCGAAAAGAGCCCGTACTTGCGTACAGGCTCTCATCTCGAATATGGCGGTGAGGGGGGGATTGACTCGCTTCCCGGCGGTACTGCGCGTGGCCGGACTACCTGGCGGGTACGGTCTGGTAGCCCGGGAGAGGCATTGATGCCGACCCCGGGGATGTCTGCGGTGCCACATGCGAAAAGAGCCCGTACTTGCGTACAGGCTCTCATCTCGAATATGGCGGTGAGGGGGGGATTCGAACCCCCGATACGTTGCCGTATACACACTTTCCAGGCGTGCTCCTTCAGCCACTCGGACACCTCACCATATTGTCTTGCTGCTCACCTTGGGTGGGCAACGGGGCGCTACTATAGGGAGTTGCGTTAAAACGGTCAAGCATATTTTCTTCTTTCTCTACCGTTCGCTCACGCAATGAACAACACCCCGCTGCGGTACAGCGGGGCGGGGTTTTTAGCGCTGAGAATCCAGCTGTTCGTTATTCTTCACCACGTCCTGCGCTTTGCTGTAGCTTTCGATCAGCAGCTGGTAGGCCGGGAAGACTTTGGTGTACACCTCCGCCCATTCTGCGGCGTCCGGGCGATTCCAGGTGCGCTGCAGCTCAGAGGCGACGGCAGCGGTATCCATCGGCACTACGCCAGCCTGTACCACGCGAGCCAGGGTGATTTCCTGCGCCATTTTGCTGTAGGTGCCGGAAGCGTCAATCACGGCAAACACTTTATAACCGTCGGCGACAGCGGCGATAGCCGGGAAGGCCATGCAAACGCTGGTAATGGTTCCGGCGATAATCAGCGTCTTACGACCTGTCGCTTTCACCGCGGCGACGAATTCCGGGTTATCCCAGGCGTTAATCTCGCCTTTACGGGCGATGTATTTCGCATGCGGCGCATTTTCATGAATCTCCGGGATCAGCGGACCGTTCGGCCCCTGCGGCACGGAGGCGGTCGTGATCACCGGGATCCCGGCAAGCGACGCCATCTTGGCCAGCGCGGCGGCACGAGCGCGCAGCTCTGGCATTGGCATATCGCCGACGGTCTGGAACAGGCCGCTCTGGTGGTCAATCAACAGCATTGCGGTATCGTTAACATCAATCACCGGACGAGCGCCGTTAAAGTTAGCGGGAGTAGACATAGTATTCACCTCAATCAGTTAGATTTGGCCAAAGCGGCCGCTGTTAAAATCGCGAACGGCTTCTGCGATCTGCGTTTTGTTATTCATGACAAAGGGGCCATAGCCCACAATCGGCTCCTGCAGCGGTTCACCAGCCATCAGCAGAACTTTTGCCTGGGCGGTCGCCTCCAGATGCAGGGCGTCTCCTGTCTGGCTCAGGACGGCCAACTGACCTTCGCGGGCGGACTCGGAACCGTTGATGATCACTTCCCCTTCCAGCACCACCAGCGCGGTACTCCAGCCTTCCGGCTGGCGCAGCGTGAGGTCGTGCCCCTGATTCAGCTGCAGATCCCACACATTAAGCGGTGAGAAGGTATGGGCCGGGCCGCTGACGTCGTCATACTGGCCGGCAATAACCCGAACTTGTCCGGCGCCATTCGCCAGCGCGACGCTGGGGATCGTCCCGGCGGTAATGCTCTGATAGCCGGGGGCCGTCATTTTGTCTTTGGCGGGCAGGTTGACCCACAGCTGGATCATCTTCAGCTCGCCGCCGCTGCGGGTGAAGGCTTCCGAGTGGAACTCTTCGTGCAGGATCCCGGCGCCCGCCGTCATCCACTGCACGTCGCCCGGGCCAATCACTCCGCCGCGTCCGGTGGAGTCACGATGCTCTACTTCACCGGCGTAGACGATGGTGACGGTTTCGAATCCACGATGCGGATGCTCACCGACGCCGCGTTTATCGCTGCCTGCCGGAAAGGTGTACGGCCCGGCATAGTCGAGCAGTAAGAAGGGGCTCAGCTGCTGGCCGTGCGTCTGATAAGAAAACATCGAACGAACCGGGAAGCCGTCACCTACCCAATGCTGCGCAGGCGCGGTGTAGACTCCTGTAATCTGTTTCATGGCTTTCTCCTGTGTATCGGTATCTGATATGAATAAGCTTATATCCGGGACGACGTGTGCGGTAGTGAGCATAAATGACCTATACTGTTCCAAAAATGGAACAATGGAGGAAGGATGCAGGATCTCAATGACTTCGCCTGGTTTGTCCAGGTGGTAGACCATGGCGGTTTCGCCGCGGCGGGGCGAGCGCTTGACCAGCCGAAATCCAAGCTCAGCCGCCGCATTGCGCAACTCGAGGAGCGGCTGGGCGTGCGTTTGATTCAGCGAACCACCCGTCAGTTCGCGGTCACCGAGGTCGGGCAGACCTTTTATCAGCATTGCAAAGCGATGCTGATAGAGGCCGAGGCGGCGCAGCAGGCGGTCGAGACGCTGCGCGCCGAGCCGCGCGGTAGCGTCAGGATCACCTGTCCGGTCACCTTGCTGCATGTCCATATTGGACCGATGCTGGCGCGATTTATGGCGCGCTATCCCGGGGTAACGCTGCATCTTGAAGCGACCAACCGCCGGGTGGATGTGGTCGGGGAGGGGATTGATGTGGCGATCCGCGTCCGTCCCCGGCCCATCGAGGACAGCGATCTGGTGATGCGCGTGCTGGCGGACCGCGGGCACCGGCTGGTGGCCAGTCCGGAGCTGATTTCCCGACTCGGGCGCCCGCAGGCGCCCTCTGAACTGAGTGCCTGGCCGGGGCTCAGCCTGGGGGCGAACAAGCATCAGCATAAATGGCAGCTCACCGGGCCTGAGGGAGCGAGAGCGGAAGTGTATTTCACGCCGCGAATGGTGACCACCGATATGCTGGCGCTGCGCGAGGCGGCGATGGCGGGCGTCGGCGTGGTGCAGCTTCCTTTATTAATGGTGCGCGATCAGCTGGCGTCAGGAGAATTAGAGGTGGTACTGGATGAGTGGCAGCCGCGGCGGGAAGTGATCCATGCGGTATTTGCCTCACGGCGCGGGCTGCTGCCCTCCGTCAGGGCGCTGGTGGACTACCTCAGCGAAGAGTATCAGCGGATGGAGGAGGATTGATGGGTAGGCAGAGGTTTTTTGTCGGAACTCATATGTGAAAAGCGTCCGTACTTTTTCACGCACTCTTCGCAATCGCGTAGGGGCGTGAAAGATTGCTCACTGTGTGAGTCGTTTGCCGCTTGAGAGCGTTGGCTGTTTTAAGCAACCTCTGGTTTTTTCGATACATCGTTTTACTATGACCGTCTGGTATTATTTAAGCAATTTTGCCATAACGTCAAAAAACATTGGCAGATCATCCCTGAATGAGAAGGTCGTGTTTATTGCCTGACGAGCGATTAAACCGTCAATAAGGGCAAAAATAATGATCGTGACTTCTTCAAGATTAATATCGCGACGAAATTCTCCGGCAGCGATACCCTCCTGGATGAGCCGCGCGAAGCTTTTCCGCATGATGTCATCGCTGGAGATATACGTTTTTCGCAGTTCTGGATTGCGCGCAGACTCAGCCATGATTTCAACCCAAAGTTGATGCGTGATAGGGTAACCGATCTCACTAATACAGGACGTGACTTGTGCACAAAGGCGATCAAAATAAGAGCCTGCATAGGTCGCATTATGGGCAGTCAACGCGGAGTTCTGTTCTTCCAGTACAATAGCCTTAACAAGTTCATCCTTACTTTTGAAATACGTATACATTGCTCCTTGACTGATTCCTGCCCGGGTAGCGATTTCACGTACGCTTGTCGCACTAAAGCCTTTTTCCGCAAAGCAGGCAGCTGCAGCCGTAATCAACTTATGGTAGGTTTCGGTTTTTTTTAACATATCGGCATCTTGGTTAATTCGGTGCCCAGACTTTAACGCGCTTTTATGCAAGGAGCCAGAGCTAAACTCTGTCGTCTGGCTCCTGGATTTCGTCTTACTTTAGCAGGGGTAATTCACTGAGCATGTGCTTGAGATTCAGCATGTCCCAGGGCAAATGTTCAGCAATTGTCAGGCCAACGGGGACTGCTTTTGTCGTCGCTGCCGCAATCAGATTGAGTACATCCTCAATCGTCAGTTTGCCTTCAGCAACGTCGCCAAAATCGTGTTTTCCGCGCCCCGGTTTTGCAAAAAGAACGGAGCGGAACAGAGACGGGTCGAGAACGTCCAGATCGATATGGATCGCCAGATACGCAATCTTTTCTTTCGCTATCCACTCCAGGACTTCATCTTCGCCGCTTTTAACCTGTTCAGGTGTTAGCGTCGTAATGTTATGGCGAGTGAGGTATTCAGCTTCATAAGGAAGTAGATCGTGGATACCGGCAATCATTATTTTTGACGGGTTAAGTTTGGTTCTTACATGGGCAACTAAATCGTTATCACCCGTACCCATTAGCGCACCAAGTACATGGGCATGCGCGTTTGGATATTGTTCAGCAGTCTGTACGTCAGGATGCGAGTCAATCCAGAGCACACCGAGTTTGTCTCCGTACTTATCGAGCAGGTGGGCGAAAGGCGCCAGCGAAACCAGGCAGTCTCCGCCTAAAATGACAATGCTATTGGGATCATGTTTTTCAATCAGTGTGGCAGCATTACTGAGCTGCCTGATGAGGGATGGCTTAGCCGTGATGCCATTAATCCCTGGCAATGGCTCTGTTGTTGGCAACTCAACAGGAACGGTCTCAACGGGCCCTTTTGCTTCAGGAGAGAGAAACGAGAGGAGCTGCGAGCCAAGATAGTAGGGAGGATTGTTACCGCCTTGCCATTGAGGAAATATAAGTCGCAGTGTTTTGCTAGTCATTGGTACCTTCTGTGTTGTCATGCGCTAAAATGAATGAACGTTCATTCATTTTTACATTGAATTACGGTCGATACGCAAGTAACAAAGCACTTTTCGTTAATGCATAACGTACACCATCCGGAACGATATGCGTTTCGTTATGCCGGGTGGCTCAAAGCGGAAGAGGGGATAGTGTTGGCGAACATCTTCGCTGCACTGTTAATCGTGTGAAGCAGAGTCTGGCTTTGACAATACTGCGTAATGTCTGTTGCCAGTTGTCGAACCCTGGTCGGGGGTTCTCATCCCCCCCGGCGGGTGCCACAGGCGAAAAAAAAAGCCCGTACTTGCGTACGAGCTCTTCTTAAAATATGGCGGTGAGGGGGGATTGACTCGCTTCGCTCGCCCCTGCGGGGCAGCCCGCTTACTGCGTGCGCGGTCTGTCCAACTGGCGTTGCCAGTTGTCGAACCCCGATCGGGGATTCTCATCCCCCCGGCGGGTGCCACATGCGAAAAAAAAGCCCGTACTTGCGTACGAGCTCTTCTTAAAATATGGCGGTGAGGGGGGGATTGACTCGCTTCGCTCGCCCCTGCGGGGCAGCCCGCTCGCAGGCTCGCGGTCTGTCCAACTGGCGTTGCCAGTTGTCGAACCCCGATCGGGGATTCTCATCCCCCCGGCGGGTGCCACATGCGAAAAAAAAGCCCGTACTTGCGTACGAGCTCTTCTTAAAATATGGCGGTGAGGGGGGGATTGACTCGCTTCGCTCGCCCCTGCGGGGCAGCCCGCTCGCAGGCTCGCGGTCTGTCCAACTGGCGTTGCCAGTTGTCGAACCCCGGTCGGGGATTCTCATCCCCCCGGCGGAGAATATAAAAGAAAAAAGCCCGTACTTGCGTACGAGCTCTTCTTAAAATATGGCGGTGAGGGGGGGATTCGAACCCCCGATACGTTGCCGTATACACACTTTCCAGGCGTGCTCCTTCAGCCACTCGGACACCTCACCATATTGTCTTTCCCGTTGTTGTCGGGAACGGGCGCTAATGTAGGGAAATACGTATCGCCCGTCAATCAACTTTTTGCAAAAAAAGCGCGTTTAGACAAACTTCGAGCAACTTGCTCCTTAAACGCGCGAAATCCGTTTTTTTTGTCGCCAGTGCCTTTTCCCTTTTCGCTCGGGAGAATTTTGTTATGCTGGCAAACCAATAGAAAACAATGAGTAAAATAAGACGCCAGCGTCAATCGGCCAAAGGCGTCTGCTATCAGGAGCCCCTATGGAGATTATTTTTTACCATCAGACCTTTGATACCCCATTCTGGATCCGTGAGCTGGAAAAACAGTTACCCGGTGCGCGGGTGCGCGAGTGGAAAGCGGGTGACAACCAGCCGGCTGACTATGCCCTGGTCTGGCATCCGCCGGTAGAGATGCTGCAGGACCGGGCGCTGAAGGCCGTGTTTGCCCTCGGGGCGGGCGTGGACTCAATCCTGAGTAAGCTGCGCGACCATCCGGATATGCTGCCGCTGTCGATTCCGCTGTTTCGCCTCGAAGATACCGGTATGGGACGGCAGATGCAGGAGTATGCCGTGAGCCAGGTGTTGCACTGGTTCCGCCGCTTTGATGACTATCAGGCGCTGAAGCTGGCTTCCCGCTGGCAGCCGCTGCCCGAGTATCGCGCCGACGAATTTACTGTCGGTATTATGGGCGCCGGCGTGCTGGGGGCGAAGGTCGCGGAAAGCTTGCAACCCTGGGGGTTCCCGCTTCGCGTCTGGAGCCGTAGCCGCAAATCCTGGCCACAGGTGCAGAGCTTCGCCGGTCAGGCCGAGCTGGGCGAATTCCTGCAGGGCACACGCGTGCTGATCAACCTGCTGCCGAATACCGCTGAAACCGCCGGTATTATTAACCAAACGCTGCTGGCGCAGCTGCCGGATGAGAGCTATGTCCTTAACCTTGCTCGCGGCGTGCATGTCGTTGAAGAGGATCTGCTGGCGGCGCTGAACAGCGGTAAGCTCAAAGGGGCGATGCTCGATGTCTTCAGTCGCGAACCGCTGCCGCAGGAGAGCCCGCTATGGGCGCATCCGCGGGTGGCCATGACCCCCCATGTGGCGGCAGTGACCCGTCCAATGGAAGCTATCACCTACATTGCGGGGACCATTAACCGGCTTGAGCGAGGGGAACCGGTAAGCGGTCAGGTTGACCGCCAGCGCGGTTATTAAGACGAGAGAACCCCGCCACGGCGGGGTTTTTGCTAATCAATAGCCCGGTTTCCTGCTATTCTTGCGGCAAACAGAAGAGGAGAATGTGATGTATCCCGTTGACCTGCACATGCATACCGTCGCCAGCACCCACGCCTACAGCACCCTGCACGATTATATTGCGGAAGCAAAGCGTAAAGGGATCAAACTCTTCGCCATCACCGACCATGGCCCGGATATGGCGGATGCCCCGCACTACTGGCACTTCGTTAATATGCGCATCTGGCCTCGCCTGGTAGACGGGGTGGGGATCCTGCGCGGTATTGAGTCGAATATTAAAAATATCGAAGGTGAGATCGACTGCTCCGGGCCGATGTTAACCTCGCTTGATCTGATCATCGCCGGATTCCATGAGCCGGTGTTCCCTCCGCAGGATCGTGACACCCATACGCAGGCGATGATCGCCGCGATGGCCAGCGGTAAGGTGCATATGATTAGCCATCCGGGTAATCCGAAATTCCCGGTGGATATCCCGGCTATTGCCGAAGCGGCGGCCCGCTATCAGGTGGCGCTGGAGATTAATAACTCCTCTTTTATTTCATCGCGCGTGGGCAGTGACGATAACTGCCGAGCTATCGCTGCGGCGGTGCGTGATGCCGGGGGATGGGTGGCGCTGGGCTCGGACTCTCACACTGCCTTTACCCTCGGGGAATTTACCGAATGCCGCAAGATCCTTGATGCGGTCGATTTCCCGGAGGAGAGGATCCTCAACGTTTCTCCGCGTCGCCTGCTCAACTTCCTCGAGTCGCGGGGCATGCCGGCGATCCCGGAATTTGCTGACCTTTAATTTGTATAACTGGAATAACTGAATGAACGAGTTTTCAATCCTCTGCCGCGTGCTGGGTTCGCTGTATTACCGTCAACCGCAGGACCCGCTGCTGGTGCCGCTGTTTACCCTGATCCGTGAGGGCAAACTGGCTGGCAGCTGGCCGCTTGAGCAGGATGAACTGCTGGCGCGTCTGCAGAAAAGTTGTGAGATGCAGTCCCTGGCGACGGACTATAATGCGCTGTTCGTCGGTGAAGCCTGCAGCGTGCCGCCGTACCGTAGTGCGTGGGTGGAGGGTTCCTCGGAAGCAGACGTTCGGGCTTTTATGAGCGAACACGGCATCCCGACAGGGGAAGGTCCGGCGGATCATCTCGGATCGCTGCTGCTGGCCGCCTCCTGGCTGGAAGATCATGCCACAGAAGACCAGAGCGAGACGCTGGAGCTCCTGTTTGCCGACTATATCCTGCCATGGTGCGGGACGATGCTGGGCAAAGTCGAAGCCCATGCCCACACGCCGTTCTGGCGCACCATGGCACCTTTGACCCGCGACGCCATCGCCGCGATGTGGGACGAGCTTCAGGAAGAAGATGAGCAATAATATGTGATGTAAATCACTATTTGAATGCAACTGAAATTAGGTTCATTCATATACTGTGTTTTAGATCTCATTCTTCCGGCGCGTATCTGCTAGGATACGCGCCATGAACATACTCTTCGCAATCGCATTAACGACGGGCATTCTCTCCGGGATTTGGGGATGGGTGGCGGTCGCTCTCGGCCTGCTGAGCTGGGCCGGTTTCCTCGGCTGTACGGCCTATTTCGCCTGCCCGCAGGGCGGTCTGAAAGGTCTGGCTATCTCCTCATGCACAGTAATGAGCGGCGTGGTCTGGGCATTAGTGATTATCCACGGTAGCGCACTGGCCCCGCAGCTGCAGATCCTCAGCTATATGATGACCGGTATCGTCGCCTTCCTGATGTGCATTCAGGCGCGACAGACATTGCTGTCGTTTGTACCGGGCACCTTTATCGGCGCCTGCGCCACCTTCGCGGCAGACGGCGACTGGCGCCTGGTGGTGCCTTCCCTGGCGTTGGGTCTGGTTTTTGGCTATGCCATGAAGAATAGTGGCCTGTGGCTGGCGGCCCGCGCGGGCAAACATAAATCGTTCGCTAATGACAACGCCTGACCGGCGAAACAACATGCTCAACAGGACCCTTAGGGTCCTGTTTTTTTTAGCTTCCCGTCGCCAGGGCTGAGGGATAATCTTGCTCCCGGGGGCGGGAATGCCCTAGTATCGGCAGAAAGCCGTATCCACGCGCTATGCCGACAGGAGGAGAAATGGCTGTTCAACCTGAGGTAATTCTCGGCGATATTACGACGCTTGATGTCGATGTGATTGTTAATGCGGCAAACCCCTCGCTGCTGGGCGGTGGCGGGGTGGATGGCGCGATCCACCGGGCGGCCGGTCCGGCGCTGCTGGCGGCTTGCAAACAGGTGTTGCAGCAGCAGGGCGAATGTCCCCCCGGTCACGCGGTGATCACTATTGCGGGCGATCTTCCCGCCAGCGCGGTGATCCACACCGTGGGCCCGGTCTGGCACGGCGGCGACCGCATGGAAGCGCAAACCCTGGCCGATGCTTACAAAAACAGTCTGCAGCTGGCCTCGGCAAACAACTATCGCTCCATTGCGTTTCCGGCGATCAGCACCGGCGTGTATGGCTATCCAAAAGAGGAAGCGGCGGAGATCGCCGTACGTACCGTCACCGCGTTTCTCACTCGCTATAACCCGCTTGAGCGCGTCCTGTTCGTCTGTTTTGACGAGGAAACGGCGGCTGTCTATCGTCGCCTGCTGGCGTCATACCCCTGATTCAACAGAATAGGCTATGATAACCGCCAGTATTGACGGGAATGATGGGTAGCAGGAGGGAGCAGGGTGTCAGAAGGAAAAGTACAGCAGAAGCAGCAGGCGCGCCGCGCGGAGATCGTCGCCGCTGCGCAAAGGTGTTTTGCTGAAAAGGGGCTGCACGGCGCCTCCGTCGCCGATATTGCCCGCGAGGCGGGCCTGAGCGTCGGTCAGCTGTATCGTATTTTTGCCAGCAAAGAGGCGATCATCGAAGCGATTGTCAGCGAAATCGTCAACGCCAGGGTCGGGGAGATGATCGATGAGAACCACAATCTGGCGCGCAAAGCGGCGGTGCTGGCTGGCAGGATCCCGACGTCGGCAGCCACCAAAAGCGATAATTATCTGCTGATGGAAATCAACGCCGAATCCTCGCGTAATCCACGCTTGCGTGAGATCATGGTGCAGGCCGATCTACGGTTGAAAGAGGAGGGAGGGCGTCTGTCGCAGCGCTACCATCCCGGGCTCAGCGATGCGCGGCGCAATGCCGCATCAGAGCTCATCGCTGTTCTGACGGAGGGGGCAGCCTACCGCTGTGAGCTGAACGCCTCCACCCCGGTCGATAAGGCGGATTTAGAAGCCCTGTATAATATGATTTTCGACCGGCTCTTTGACGAGCAAGGGTAATGCGACACGCCTGGCGTGCCGCACCCGCGGCAAATTAGCTGGCCGAAGCCGGGGTTTTGGCCGGTTTGTTCATCGGTTTACCGGAGAACAGGAAACGCAGCAGCGGAATGCGCAGATGAATTTCATACAGGATCAGCGCGATACCCACCACAAAAACCAGCCCGACAATAAAGCCTAAGGTATTGGACTTGATGGCCGGGGTGATCCACGCCCCGTAGAGCAGCGTCAGCGGGTGGTGCACCAGGTAAATAAACAGCGAAGCATTGACGAAATAGGTTACGCGCGCCGACTGGAAGTTCAGCAGTCGATGGCCGAGCGAAAAGACCACATTGACCATCCACAGCCCCAACACCATAGTGATCACCGATTCGGTTTCGTACATCCAGCCGTCGCCGGACCCGTACTGCTGATTCAGTCTATAGGCGATAAACCCGAGCAGCGCTGCGGCGCAGCACCACGGCGACGGAGTGGTGAACATGGTCTTTAAGCGCGGGTTAATGAAAGTCTGTGCGCCCAGCACAAAGAAGGGCAGATAGAACAGCGTCTGCATCACAACGAAATTAAACAGACCATTGCTCAGCAGGGGCGGGTAGATCAGGAACAAGGACCGACGGATCAGCGCGTAAAAGACCCCCAGCGCAAGGAAAATCATCGTCAACTGGCCCATAGTGACAGTGTCACTGAAGGCGAGGCCGTGGCCAGCCGGGCGGCGTGTCAGCCATTTAAACAGCACCACCCCCAGCGAGGTCAGTACCACCAGAACCAGTAAAAACCACAGGTGGGAAATGAGCTCCCAGGCCAGGGTGTTAAATTTGTCGTATATGGAAAGGGTATGCCAGTTTTCCGCCTTGCCGTTGACGTACTGCAGCATAATAAACTGTGGCAGCGTCAGCAGCGGGATGGCGGTCAGCATCGGAATACCGACTCGTTCGACGCGCACTTTCCACCATTTTTTCAGCGGGTAGCGCAGAAATAGCATGTAGGAGAAATAGCCGGAGATGACGAAGAAGACCTGCATGCGAAAGGCATGGATGAAGTCATTAAACAGCGTCAACCACCACGAGGGTTCGGCGCTGTTGACATGCCAGCTGTGGCTGGAATAAATCAGCGAAATGTGGAAAGGGATCCCCAGCAGCATCAACCAGGCGCGGATGCTGTCGAAGAAATATTCACGCTGTACCGGAGTATTATTCATACGATTCACGACAATCTCAGATAATTCGTCTTATCACTCAAGGTGATAACGCTTACATTATCAGCAACCCTACATGAACTCGGGGTAACTGTTTCCAGGATAAGCACTCAAAGTGCAAACGGGACAGCGAACTGTTTATTCCCTGTGCCGCCAGGCTGAACAAAGCAGGGATTATGTTGTCGGATTGCCTGAGTTTCCATTAAAATAGATCGGATCGATTTAAGCACACAAAGGGGGAAGTGCTTACTTATATGAAACATAAACCACAGATGATGAAAATGCGTTGGTTAAGCGCAGCCGTAATGTTGTCCCTGTGTACTTCATCTGCATGGGCGTTTAGCATTGATGACGTTGCAAAAGAGGCCAAAACGTTAGCCGGGAAAGGCTATGAAGCGCCGAAGAGTAACCTGCCCTCCGCTTTCCGCGACATGAAATACGCGGACTACCAGCAAATTCAGTTTAATCACGATAAAGCTTACTGGAATAACCAGAAAACCCCATTCAAGCTTGAATTTTACCATCAGGGGATGTACTTCGACACGCCGGTCACCATCAATGAAGTGACGGCGACCAGCGTGCGCAAAATTAAATATAGTCCGGACTATTTTAACTTTGGTAACGTCCAGCACGATAAAGACACAGTGAAAGACCTCGGTTTCGCTGGCTTCAAAGTACTGTATCCGATCAACAGCAAAGATAAGAACGATGAAATCGTCAGCATGCTCGGTGCCAGCTACTTCCGCGTGCTGGGTCAGGGTCAGGTTTACGGTCTGTCCGCGCGTGGCCTGGCTATCGATACCGCGCTGCCGTCCGGCGAAGAGTTCCCGCGTTTTCGTGAGTTCTGGATCGAACGTCCAAAAGCCACTGACAAGCGTCTGACTATCTATGCGCTGCTGGATTCCCCACGGGCAACCGGCGCCTATCGCTTTGTCATCATGCCGGGACGCGACACCGTCGTGGACGTGCAGTCCAAAGTTTACCTGCGTGACAAAGTCGGCAAACTGGGTGTGGCGCCGCTGACCAGCATGTTCCTGTTCGGTTCCAACCAGCCTTCTCCGACGCTCAACTATCGTCCGGCGCTGCACGACTCCAATGGTCTGTCGATCCTGGCCGGTAACGGCGAGTGGATCTGGCGTCCGCTGAACAACCCGAAACATCTGGCTGTCAGCAGCTATGCGATGGAAAATCCGCAAGGGTTCGGCCTGCTGCAGCGCGGCCGTCAGTTCTCGCGCTTCGAGGATCTCGACGATCGTTATGACCTGCGTCCGAGCGCCTGGATCACCCCGAAAGGGGACTGGGGCAAAGGGAAAATCGAGCTGGTTGAAATCCCGACCAACGATGAAACGAACGATAATATCGTGACTTACTGGACGCCGGATCAGCTGCCGGAGCCGGGCAAGGAGATGAATTTCAAATACACCATCACCTTCAGCCGCGATGAAGACAAGCTGCATGCGCCAGATAACGCCTACGTTATGCAGACCCGCCGCTCTACCGGCGACGTGAAGCAGTCGAACCTGATCCGCCAGCCGGACGGCACGGTTGCCTTCATTGTCGACTTCACCGGCGCCGATATGAAGAAACTGCCAGCGGATACCCCGGTCGCTGCTCAGGCGAGCACCGGCGATAACGCGGAAATCGTTGAAAATACCGTGCGTTACAATCCAGTGACCAAAGGCTGGCGGATGATCCTGCGTTTGAAGGTCAAAGATCCGAAGAAAACGACGGAAATGCGTGCCGCACTGGTTAACGGTGATGACACGTTGAGCGAAACCTGGAGCTATCAGCTGCCTGCCAATGAATAAGATAACGAAGTACATTGACGCATTGCCGCTGTCGGACGCCGAGAAATCGGCGCTGCCGGACACCAGTCTGCAGGCCGTTCACCAGGCCCTGGATGACGAACATCGGCATTTCGCCCGCGAAGACGACGCCCCGTTAGGATCAGTGAAGGCGCGACTGGCGCATAGCTGGCCGGATTCTCTTTCTGGCGATCAGCTGGTGAAGGATGATGAAGGTCGTACCCAACTGCATGCTATGCCGAAAGCCAGGCGCTCCTCGATGATCCCGGACCCGTGGCGTACTAACCCGGTCGGCCGCTTCTGGGACCGTCTGCGCGGACGCGATGTCACGCCACGCTATCTCTCCCGCCTGACGCAAGAAGAGCGTGAGAGCGAGCAAAAATGGCGTACCGTCGGGAGCATTCGTCGCTACATCCTGCTGTTGTTGACGCTGTCGCAGACCGTGGTGGCCACCTGGTATATGAAAACCATTCTGCCTTATCAGGGCTGGGCGTTGATCAACCCGGCCGACATGGTGGGGCAGAACCTGTGGATCTCTTTCATGCAGCTGCTGCCGTATGTGTTGCAGAGCGGCATCCTGATCCTCTTCGCGGTACTGTTCTGCTGGGTTTCCGCCGGCTTCTGGACCGCGTTAATGGGCTTTCTGCAACTATTGATTGGCCGCGACAAGTACAGTATTTCCGCCTCGACGGTCGGTGACGAACCGTTGAACCCGGCGCACCGTACGGCGCTTATTATGCCGATCTGTAACGAAGACGTTGATCGCGTTTTCGCCGGACTGCGGGCGACGTGGGAGTCGGTGAAAGCGACCGGTAACGCTGCTCATTTCGACGTCTATATTCTCAGCGACAGCTATAACCCCGATATCTGTGTTGCTGAGCAAAAGGCGTGGATGGAGCTGATTGCTGAAGTGCAGGGCGAAGGGCAGATTTTCTACCGTCGTCGTCGTCGTCGCGTGAAGCGTAAGAGCGGCAACATCGATGATTTCTGCCGCCGCTGGGGCAGCCAGTATAGCTATATGGTGGTGCTGGACGCAGACTCCGTGATGACCGGCGAGTGTCTGAGCAGCCTGGTGCGCCTGATGGAAGCGAACCCGAACGCCGGGATCATCCAGTCATCCCCGCGCGCCTCGGGCATGGACACGCTGTATGCGCGTTGCCAGCAGTTTGCCACCCGGGTGTACGGTCCGCTGTTTACGGCGGGTCTGCACTTCTGGCAGCTGGGGGAGTCCCATTACTGGGGACACAACGCCATTATCCGCGTGAAGCCGTTCATTGAGCACTGCGCGCTGGCGCCGCTGCCGGGCGAGGGTAACTTTGCCGGGTCGATCCTGTCGCACGACTTCGTCGAAGCCGCGCTAATGCGCCGTGCCGGCTGGGGGGTGTGGATTGCCTACGATCTGCCGGGCTCCTATGAGGAGCTGCCGCCGAACCTGCTGGACGAGCTGAAACGCGACCGTCGCTGGTGTCAGGGCAACCTGATGAACTTCCGCCTGTTCCTCGTCAGAGGGATGCACCCGGTTCACCGGGCAGTGTTCCTCACCGGCGTGATGTCGTACCTGTCGGCGCCGCTGTGGTTTATGTTCCTTGCCCTGTCGACGGCGCTGCAGGTGGTGCATGCCCTGACCGAGCCGCAGTACTTCCTGCAGCCGCGTCAGCTGTTCCCGGTGTGGCCGCAGTGGCGTCCGGAGCTGGCCATCGCGCTGTTCGCTTCGACCATGGTGCTGCTGTTCCTGCCGAAGCTGCTGAGTATTATTCTGGTGTGGTGTAAAGGGCCGAAAGAGTACGGCGGGTTTATCCGCGTCACGCTCTCTCTGCTGCTGGAGGTCCTGTTCTCGGTCCTGCTGGCGCCGGTTCGCATGCTGTTTCACACCGTCTTCGTGGTCAGCGCCTTCCTCGGCTGGGAAGTGGTGTGGAATTCGCCGCAGCGTGATGATGACTCCACACCGTGGGGAGAAGCCTTTATGCGTCACGGCTCGCAGCTGCTGCTGGGGCTGGTATGGGCAGTCGGAATGGCATGGCTGGATCTGCGCTTCCTGTTCTGGCTGGCGCCGATCGTCGTCTCGCTGATCCTGTCGCCGTTCGTGTCGGCGATCTCCAGCCGGGCGACCGTGGGCCTGCGCAGCAAGCGCTGGAAGCTGTTCCTGATCCCGGAAGAGTATTCGCCGCCGCAGGTGCTCAAGGATACCGACGCGTACCTGACGCTGAACCGTCAGCGTTCACTGGACGATGGCTTTATGCACGCGGTATTCAATCCGTCGTTTAACGCCCTCGCCACGGCGATGGCCACCGCGCGCCATCGTCATGGTCATATCCTTGAGATCGCTCGCGAGCGCCACGTTGAGCAGGCGCTGAATGAAACGCCGGATAAGCTGAACCGCGATCGTCGACTGGTGCTGTTGAGCGACCCGGTGACCATGTCGCGTCTGCACTATCGCGTCTGGGCCGCGCCGGAGAAATATTCATCGTGGGTCAACGCCTATCAGCAGTTAGCGCTTAACCCGCTGGCGCTGAAAACGAAATAAGCCGTACGTAAAGGAAAATACCGGCAGCGATGCCGGTATTTTTTTATCTGAAACACGAGGTTGTGGATGCGAATACTACCGATCATTGCCATGGTGCTGCTGCTGAGCGGCTGCGGCAGCATTATCAGCCGGACGGTGCCCGGGCAGGGGCATGGCAATCAATATTACCCGGGCGTGCAGTGGGACGTTCGCGACTCGGCATGGCGCTATCTCACCGTTCTGGACCTGCCGTTCTCGCTGGTGTTCGATACGCTGCTGTTGCCGCTGGACGCCAGCCACGGGCCCTATAACTGATTAACGCTCGTCCCACTCGTCTGCTGCCGTCTGTCCCTCTTCGGTATCCAGCGAGGGTTCGAGCTGGAATTCGCCTTCATCCCACTCATGAAGCGTATTTTCTTCCAGCCACTCCTGGCGTAGCTCTATCTCATCATAATCCCCGTCGAAGACGCTCTGCGCAGCTTCGCCGCTGAGCATCGGTAAACATTCACCTTGTTCGTCTTCGTCAGCAAAAAATTCGGCCTGCCATGCGATATCACCATCCTGCAGCACATACTTTTGAATATTGAGCTGCTCAACGTTAGCGCTCTCTTCATCGCTGTCAGGATTATTGGCGAGAAATTCTTCGCGTGCTGCATCAATAGCTTCTTCGAGCGTGGCATAGAACATCGAATCCTTTGGCATAGCGAATCTCCTGAGAAGAATATGAATTGAACACGATTCAATCTATAGAAGGCGGTAGCCATGGCGTCAAGGGGCAGGGCCCCTCTGGACATTAATTTACTGAATGGCGGTCAGGCTGCGAGTCTTCCGCGGCAGGTCGGCGCAAGCTGAGGGTCGAGTAAATGGCGTTAAACAACACCACGCCAGCGGTGACCAGGAATACCGCGCGGAAGCCGTAGTTGGCGGACACCGAGGCGCCTATCAGGGGGCCGGTAACGTTGCCAATATCGCGGAACGACTGGTTATAGCTAAAGATGCGCCCGGAGATCTGGCTGGTGGAATTATACACCAGCAGGGTTTGCACCGCCGGCAGCAGTGCCCCGTCTGCGGCGCCGAGCAGGAAACGCAGGATACCCAGCTGCAGTGGAGTCTGAACGAACGACATCGGGATCAGCAGCAGCACCGAGATAATCAGCGCGACGATGAGGATCTTTTCCGGTCCGATACGATCCCCGAGCCTGCCCAGACGAGGAGCGCTCATCAGCGCGGCTATTCCCGGCACCGAGGCGATCATCCCGCTAATAAAGGCGATGTTACTGACGTTGCCGGCCAGGTCGCGCACGTAAAGCGTCAGAATCGGCGCAATCGAACCGGTGGCCACCTGGATTATCAGCGAGGTCACAAACAGGCTGAGCACCAGTTTGGGATTCTGTAGCGAGGAGAAAACCTCTCTGGCACTGAGCATCTCTTTTTTGGCGATCGGCACAAAATTTTCGCGGATTAAAAACAGGGTAAACAGAAAACAAATGAACAGCACCGCCGCGGTCATAAAGAAGACGGTACGCAAGCCCCAGTGGTCGGCCAGAAAGCCGCCCGCCAGTGGGCCGAGCAGGGCGCCGCTCACCGCGCCGGTTGACAACGTACCCAGCGCCCAGCCGCTTTTATGGCGCGGGATCTGCGTCGCAATCAGGGCGTTGGCGTTAGGAATAAAGCCGCCCAGCAGGCCGAGCAGCGCACGCAATAGCAAAAACTGCCAGATATTCTGTGCCATCCCCATCAGCATCATGACTACGGACATTCCGAGGGCGGAACGCAGCAGCATAATTTTTCGTCCTTTGCGGTCAGCAAGACCGCCCCAGAACGGTGAGGCAATGGCGGAGAAGAGGAAGGTGATACTAAAGACCAGCCCGGACCACATGTTCAGCGCGCTATGCCCGGTGACCCCGAGCTGTTCGACATAGAGTGGCAGAAAGGGCATGACCAGACTGAAGGCGGCGCCAGTTAAAAAGCAGCCGAGCCAGGTCACGGTCAGATTTTGTTTCCAGTTAATGGGGGTATCAGCAGAGGACATAGGGTTCCACTGGCCTGCGCGGCAGGTCAAATTAAGAGAAAATATGAGCCTGCTAATTATGCGCCTGGGAAATAAATGCCGCAATGGAGGAGAGCTTTTAAAGCTAAAGCAGAGCCTAAAGCATGAGCGAGAAGCGCATTCCCGGCCACATGCGCGGCCGGGAAAAGGGATCAGTAGCGGGAGGGCATGCCCTCGGGGCGGGTTTTGAAGCGGCGGTGGAGCCACATATATTGTTCCGGGGCCATCATGATGCACTGCTCAACGATCTTGTTCATCCAGGCGGCCGTGGTTTCCGCGTCGTCCAGCGGCGGGGAACACTCTGGCGGCAGGATAATCAGTTCATAACCTTTACCATCCGGTTTGCGACGCGGGACGAAGGGGACGATGCAGGCTTTGGACATTTTCGCCAGCATCCAGGTGCCGGAGGTGGTCGCCGCCTGGTCGACGGCAAACAGCGGGGCAAAGACGCTGGCGGTCGGGCCGTAATCGTGATCCGGCGCGTACCACACCACTTCACCTTTTTTCAGCGCCCGGATCATCCCTTTCAGATCCTTACGGTCAATCATGTCCTTATTTGAGCGCAAGCGGCCCCAGGTCTGCAGCCAGTCGATCACCGGGTTGTCGTTGGGACGGTAGACGCCAATTCCCGGCTCGTTCATACCGAACATTCGCGCGCCCATCTCGAGGGTCAGGAAGTGAATACCGATCAGCAGAATGCCGCGCTGCTGCGCCTGCACATCGCGGATATGCTCAAAGCCGATGGTGTCGGTCCAGTGGGCGATACGACGAACCGGCCAGAACCAGGCCATCCCCGTCTCCATCAGTCCCATACCCACTGATTCAAAATTCATCACCACCATTCGGTGACGTTCCTGCTCGCTTTTCTCTGGGAAGCAGAGTTCAAGGTTGCGGTAGGCTATCTTCGCCCGACGCTTCATAAAGCGCATGGCCAGTCGGCCGATGGCATTTCCCAGGCGGTAAATCAGCGGATAGGGCAGTTGGACAACCAGCCACAGCAGGCCAATACCCAGCCACAGCAGCCAATAGCGCGGATGCAACAGCGCCGGAGAAAATTTAGGCAAATGAGTCATTTCATACCCGTATCAGTGAGCAACGTCTTATATTATCGCATTTTTTTACCGGCCAGCCAAAGGCGGCGACAGTCAGCTCGTTTTGTTAAACGGGGCGCGACCGGGTGAGAAAAATGTAGCGTAAAATGTAGGGATGTAAATTAATAAGCTTTGCTATATCATGCCCGCCGTTTATTCCCTCATTTCTATGTCGAGCAGGTACACCATGCCAGTGTTACACAACCGCATTTCAAATGAGACGTTAAAAGCGCAAATGCTGGCTGAGACCGAGCCGCGCACGACGATCTCATTCTATAAATATTTCACCATTGTCGACCCGCAGGCCACTCGCGATGCGTTATGGGTTGCCTTAACGCAGCTGAAGGTCTTTGGTCGTATTTATCTGGCCCGGGAAGGGATCAACGCGCAAATCAGCGTGCCGGAAAGCAATGTTGAAGCGCTGCGTGAGTTTCTGTATGGCTTCGATCCGGCGCTGGCGGGGCTGCGTTTCAATATCGCCCTGGAGGACGATGGGAAATCGTTCTGGGTGCTGCGCCTGAAAGTGCGCGACCGTATTGTTGCCGATGGTATCGACGATCCTTCTTTCGATGCTTCCAATGTGGGGGATTATCTCAAGGCGGCGGACGTCAATGCCATGCTTGACGATCCGGATGCGGTGTTTATCGATATGCGTAACCACTATGAATATGAAGTGGGCCATTTCGAGAACGCGCTGGAGATCCCGGCGGACACCTTCCGCGATCAGTTGCCGAAAGCCGTCGACATGATGCAGGACCACAAAGACAAGAAAATTGTCATGTATTGCACCGGCGGTATTCGCTGTGAAAAAGCCAGCGCCTGGATGAAGCATAACGGTTTCAATCAGGTCTGGCACATCGAGGGTGGGATTATTGAGTACGCCCGCCGCGCCCGTGAGCAGGGGCTGCCGGTCCGTTTTATTGGCAAAAACTTTGTCTTTGATGAGCGGATGGGCGAGCGGATCTCCGATGACGTCATCGCGCACTGTCACCAGTGTGGCGTGCCGTGCGACACCCATACCAATTGTCTGAATGATGGCTGCCATCTGCTGTTTATTCAGTGCCCGAGCTGCGCTGAGAAGTTTGCCGGTTGCTGTAGCGAAGCCTGCATGGAAGAGCATAAGCTTCCGGAAGAAGAGCAGCGCCAGCTGCGCGCCGGACGCGAAAACGGCAATAAAATCTTTAACAAATCGCGTGGCCGACTGAATACCAAACTCGGGATCCCCGAGCCTGAGTCGTCAGAAAAACCATAACCAGACGAGATCGATGATCGCCAGCAGCAGCCAGAGCGCAAGGTAGATCATAAAGTGCTCGCGCACGTTGTTGACCAGCATATTAAACAGGCGACGCATAACCATTCTCAATGACTAACGGCCTCGACAGAGGCCGTTTTTTTCCCCGGCGGCAAGCGTGCCGCATTCCATTATGAGCTAAAGCGCGCCAGTGAGAAGGGCGTCAGGTTAAAGGTCGACGTCTGTCCCTGAGCAAACTGACTGGCAATTTCTCCCAGCACCGGCGCAAACTTAAAGCCGTGGCCGCTCAAACCGGTGATCAGCAATGTGTCAGGTCTGCCTGGGAGCGTATCGATGATAAAATCCTCATCGACCGTGTTGTCATAGGTGCAGGAGGCGCCGTGCAGACAGCCGCCGATCCCGGGCAGGACGTTACGTAAAAACGGAAAGGATTCGGAACCATCGCTGCCGACGGTGCCAAACGCCGATCGCTCCTGCGGCGTGGCGATAGGCTGGCCGCCGTTATGCTTGCCGATCTTCAGCTCATTATCTTCCGCCGGAAAACCGTAGTATTGATCGCCGTTGGGCAACTCGCCGGTGAACGCCGGAAAATGATTCTTGCTGCTGTAACGGCCATCGGCCTGGAACCAGGCGAAGACCTTGCGTACCGGCTGAACAGGAAGCTCCGGAAGCAGGCGGGTGACCCAGGTGCCGGCGCTGATCAGCAATTTCTTTCCGTGATATTCACCGTCAAGGGTATCAATGGTGACTCCGTCTGCATGGTGATGAATGGCCGAGACCGGGCAGTTGAATAGCTGCGCGCAGCCTGCTTCCCGTGCCAGACGGATCCAGGTCTCGACAGCCAGCTCACTGCGCAGTACGCCGGAAGCCGGTTCGAAAATCGCCCGATAGTCGTCGGGAAGGCGTATCTCCGGCCAGCGCTGCATGACGGCCTGAGCATCTAACTCTTCAACCTCAAGTTTGAACGCCCTGGCGCTGGCGGCGACGTTGGCCAGGAAAGGAGAGCTGGCGGGGCCGAGGTTAATGACGCCGGTGCGTTCAAAAACCGCTTCGCCACTGATTTCAGCCAGTTCATCCCACAGCTGCTGGGCGCGCAGCACTAGCGGAACATATTTTTCACCTTCGCCATAAGCGTGACGGATAAGACGGCTACTGCCATGATGGCTGCCCTCCTGATGGGGAGGCTGGTGGGCATCGGTCATCAGAACATTGAGTCCGGCACGACGCGCATAATAGCCAGCGGCGGCGCCGACCGATCCGCTGCCGATAATGATAAGATCGTATTGCATGGTGAGTTCCGGGTAATTGCCTTATTAGCAGGGTAATTAACTCCCTTCGCTTATACAAGCCCGAAAATAATTCAGGCACCCGCAGGTGCCTGTTAAGACTATTGTTAAGTCATTCCATGTATCGCGTTAATGTCTGCGGTACTCGTTTTCCTGGTATTCGCCAGATTCAATCTTCGCAATGCCTGCTTCCAGGATTGAAATAAATTGACGTGCGACGTCCGTCGTTAGCCATAGCGTCTGGCCAATTTCAGCATCATGACTGTTTTCTTGAGTGGGGTTCTGGTAGTGCAGGCGCAACATCAGCGCATCGTAGCTATCAACGGTGCTGATGTCCCATCCAACGAGGGGATGGGTCTGAATGACTTCATTATTTTTTTCCATCATAACCCCTTATTCATATGTTAAAAGACAACAATTCTCGAGGTTTAATGCATGTTTTTTGAAGCAAGTTAATTATATCAGGGATCAAGAATAAACTCGAGAAATTAAATGAAAGGCAGCATGATTTTCTTGTTTTCGCCGCTTTTTTACGCAAGATAAGCGTGAGAAATGGCCATTTTAGTCGATATTAAGCAGAATAATCAGGAATATTCTGAACATGAGGCGGGGATAAAAAAGCCGGGGCGACCCGGCAAAGAAAAGCACAATGAGGGAGCAAACCAGAGTAACTGGATCCCGCCATGCTTCAGGAGAGATCGTGGACAAACCAGTCGTCCGCGCTTTCCCAGGTTTCCTGCAGGATTTCGCTTATCCGGTCTTTGTCTTCTTTCAGGGCGCCGAACACCGAGAGCTGGTTGCCGGTCGCGTAGCGCACGCTCACCTGACTGTCGATGGCCGGGAATTGCTCGGCGATACGCCGGGAGAGTTCGTTATTCAGCGCTTCCAGCGCGCCGTTGGGTAAGGCGGTCGTTTTGGCGATAGACACTTCGATGCGCATAATTGCCCCCTGTGTTTAATGCTGGTTATTTATACAGTATCTGGTGAGCATTGACAACAGGGGGCTACGTTTTTTATCGCTTCATCGTCCAGCGAACGGTTTCACCCGCCAGGAACGGGACCAGGCTGTCATTGGGCAGCGCAATGCTGTCAACGACCGTGGTCTCTTCACGCACCAGCTCAACATAGCTTTCATTGAGCGGCAGACCGTAGAAGCGCGGGCCGTTCAGCGAGCAGAAGGCTTCAAAGTGCTGCAGAGCGTTCATTTCTTCAAAAACGGTGGCGTAGCTGCCGAGGGCGGTCGGGGCGTTGAAGCAACCGGCACAGCCGCAGCTGGCTTCCTTACGATGGCGGGCGTGCGGCGCGGAGTCGGTGCCAAGGAAGGCGCGGCTAAAGCCACTGGCGACCAGTTCGCGCAGCGCCTGCTGATGAATATTGCGCTTGAGCACCGGCAGGCAGTACAGGTGAGGACGAATACCGCCGACCAGCATATGGTTGCGGTTAAACATCAGATGCTGCGGGGTGATGGTGGCCGCTAATAACTCATTGCCGTCACGTACATACTCGGCGGCATCTTTAGTGGTGATATGTTCAAAAACCACCTTCAGGCCGGGCAGGCGCTGACGCAGGGGTTCCATTACCGTCTCAATAAAGCGCGCTTCACGATCGAAAATATCAATCTCGGCGTGGGTCACTTCGCCGTGAACCAGCAGCGGCATGCCCAGTTTTTCCATCCGCTCCAGCACCGGCATAATGGCATCGGTGCTGGTGACACCGTGGCTGGAGTTGGTGGTGGCGTTGGCCGGGTAGAGTTTGGCGGCGGTGAACACGCCTTCGTTAAAGCCGCGCTCCAGCTCCGCCGGGTCGAGAGAGTCTGTCAGATAGCAGGTCATCAACGGGGTAAAATCGTGCCCGGCCGGGACGGCGTCCATAATGCGCTGGCGATAGGCGATAGCCGCCGCGACGGTGGTGACAGGCGGCACCAGATTCGGCATCACGATCGCCCGGCCATAAAACTCACTGGTGTAAGGCACGACGGTTTTCAGCATATCGTCATCACGCAGATGGATATGCCAGTCGTCTGGGCGGCGGATTTTCAATACCTGGGGTTGTGCTGTCATGGAAGGCTCCGGCTAATAGGTTCAGTCATCAGGGCTGTTTTTTGCCGGGCACTAAGGATAAGCGTAAACGTTTTCCTTTGCACTCATTTCCGTAAAAAATTCAGGGCGCCGTAGCGCCCTGGAGATTAATTGGTAAAGGGGATGACAA
Source organism: Klebsiella sp. K-Nf6 (assembly GCF_002806655.1). Classification (NCBI taxonomy): domain Bacteria; kingdom Pseudomonadati; phylum Pseudomonadota; class Gammaproteobacteria; order Enterobacterales; family Enterobacteriaceae; genus Klebsiella; species Klebsiella sp. K-Nf6. Next base: position 60,220 of record NZ_PIBN01000018.1, read on the forward strand.
TTTCGCCCGGTTTCACCTCTATGCCCTTGGCATATTTCTTCGCCAGCGCTTCGCCGGTGCTGGCGTCTTCACGCAGGACATAGGCCGGTTGCTGGCTGAAGTAGCTGCGCAGCGACTGATTCAGATAGGGGAGCAGAGCCTGAATCACCGACTGCAGTTTCTCAGGTGCCACTTTGGCATCGACCACCTCCATTTCCTGCAGGAAGATAGCGCCTTTGTCTCTGTCAAAGGTTGGTAGCGCTTTGAGCTTCAGATCGATCGTCGCTTTCTGCGTCCCGAAGAGGGAGTTCAGATCGACGTTGGCGACCCCGGTCAGCGTGACTTTGCCCGGCTCTTCACGGCCAATAGCGCTGGTCAGGTTCTGCAGTTCAATATGGGCGTCGGCAACGCCTTTCAGACCAATATCTTTGGCGAAATGGTTACGCTTCTGCAGCGCCTGGTTTATCTCCTGCTCGCTTACCGTGTATTGGGTCAACTGGTTACAGCCGCTCAGCAGACCGCTGACAATCAGCGCAGCGGCGATCAATATCTTTTTCATAGGGCTCCTCAAGCTCGTACCATCATTCATCCTGACACAAAGCATCATGACCTGTCAGCACCCTTCATGCCAGCAGAATAGGCTGAAAGGCAGGAGAAACCGCGGACGTACGGTCTAGGTACGCGGCTCCAGCATGCCGGAGGCAGAGCGTTTCGGACTGAATTGCCACCACAGGGCAAGGAAGGTGATAAAGCCGATGGCGCCGAGCATCAGCCACGGCAGCTCGGGTTGGCCCGCGGCTTTCCCTGCATCAAATAGCCAGCCGCCGCCCGCGTAACCCAGCGCGCCGCCGAAGGCGAGTCCCAGGCGGCTGAACCCCATATAGCTGCCGCGTGCCCGGGCGTCCGCCAGCGAGGCGCCCAGCGTCTCCCTGGCCGGTTCAGCAATGATCGAACCGATGTAAAACAGGCAGATCAGGGTAAATAACTGCTGCAAACTGCTGGTCATGCCAATCGGCAGCATCGCCAGCGTCATCACCAGCAGACCAGCCATCAGCCGGTGCTCAAGGCGGTAGCGTTTCTCGCTCCAGCGGGCAATGGGATAGAGCAGGGTCAGCGAAATGGTGGCTTCGATGGCGTACATCCACTTCACGGCGGCCGGCGAACCGGCGATGTCGTTTACCATGATCGGCAGCATCAGCATCACCTGCACCGCCAGCATGTAATAGCCCGTCAGCGTCAGGACATAGGTGACGAAGCGTTTGTCCCGCAGCACCCTGCCCAGCCCCTCACGGACTGGCGTTTTCACCGTGGACAGTTTCCATGCTGGCAGATACCAGGCGTTAAACGCCGCGCAGGCGATAAACAGCGCAGCCCCGGCGCTGCACACAAGGCGGAAGTCATACTGTAGCAGCCAACTGCCAAGCAAGGCGCCAATCACCGCGCCGGCGCTGTCCTGCATCATCAAAAGGGAGAAAAAGCGGCCGCGCTGATGCGGGCGCACTAGTTTGACCACCAGCGCGGCCCGCGGCGGATCGAACAGCGTCCCGCCGAGTCCGGAGAGAATGCACGATAACCACAACACCCATGGCTCATGGGCGACAGCCATCGCCGCGAAGCCGCCGGCGCGCATCAGCATGCCGGTGACAATCATGGGTTTGGCGCCGAAGCGGTCGGCGATGGCGCCGCCAAAGATACCTAATCCCTGCTGCACCAGCTGGCGCAGGCCGAGCGCAATGCCGACCATTAGCGCTGCCCAGCCCATCTGATCGACAAAGCGGATGGAGATCAGCGGAAAGACGACAAAAAAGCCCAGCACGACCAGCATGTTATCGACTAACAGGAAATATTTACCCAGGCTCCTTGCCTGCGAGACGCGGGACATTTCCCCTCCAGGGAAAAATAGAGATAAGCGAGGATATTCTGCGGGCAATCTGCTGCTTTTCCCAGCACCCTTGCGACAATATTTTTTTATCAAAAAGCAAGATCGATTGAGCCTATTCATCGAAAAGAGGAGATGGCGCAGAAAATGGTATGTTGCTGTTTTCACACTATCGTGCAGGACAGGTATAGTGATGAGAGCAAGATTGAAGTCAGGGGGACTGAAAAGGAAATGTTTGGCTATCGCAGTAACGTGCCGAAGGTGCGTTTGACGACGGACCGGCTGGTGGTGCGCCTGGTCCACGATCGTGACGCCTGGCGTCTGGCCGATTATTACGCCGAGAATAAAGTATTCTTAAAACCCTGGGAGCCGGTACGTGACGACAGCCACTGCTACCCCTCCGGGTGGCAGGCGCGCCTGTCGATGATCGGCGAGTTTCATAAGCAGGGGTCAGCCTTTTATTTCGCGCTGCTCGATGCGGAGGAAAAAGAGATCGTTGGCGTGGCGAATTTCTCCAACGTGGTTCGCGGATCATTCCATGCCTGTTATCTCGGCTACTCCATTGGCGAAAAGTGGCAAGGGCAGGGGCTGATGTTTGAAGCGCTGACCGCCGCGATTCGCTATATGCAGCGCACGCAGCATATTCATCGCATTATGGCCAACTATATGCCGCATAATCAGCGCAGCGGCGCATTGCTGGCACGGTTGGGGTTCGAAAAAGAGGGTTACGCCAAAGATTATCTTCTGATTGACGGGCAGTGGCGTGACCATGTACTGACGGCGCTAACGACGCCGGACTGGTCAGCAGGGCGCTAAGGAGAGAGGATGAAATATCAGTTAACCGCGCACGAAGCGCGCGTCATTGGCTGTCTGCTGGAAAAGCAGGTCACCACGCCCGAGCAGTACCCGCTGTCGGTGAACGCCGTGGTGACCGCCTGCAATCAGAAAACCAACCGCGAGCCTGTGATGTCGCTGAGCGAAGGCGAGGTCCAGACGCTGCTGGATACCCTGGTGAAGCGCCACTATCTGCGCACGGTCAGCGGGTTTGGCAATCGGGTCACCAAATATGAGCAGCGTTTTTGCAACTCCGAATTTGGCGATCTGAAACTCAACGCCGGCGAGGTGGCGGTGGTGACGACGCTGCTGCTGCGCGGCGCCCAGACGCCGGGTGAATTACGCAGCCGGGCGCAGCGGATGCATGAGTTCAGCGATATGGCGGAAGTGGAAAGCGTGCTGGAAGGGCTGGCGACACGCGAAGATGGCCCCTTTGTCGCTCGTCTGCCCCGGGAGCCGGGGAAACGGGAAAGCCGCTATATGCATCTGTTTTGCGATGACATGGACACGCTGATCACCACGGTGGAAGCACTCTCGCCGCTGGAAGACGATGACGATCTGCGCGCCCGGGTTGAAGCACTGGAAGGCGAGGTGGCAGAGTTGAAAGCGCGCCTTGACTCGCTGTTACACCATCTGGGGGACTAAACGTGGGGACAAGACTGCGCATTGGGGTGGTTGGCTTAGGGGGCATCGCGCAGAAAGCGTGGTTGCCGGTGTTAGGCGCTGCGGAAAGCTGGACGCTGCAGGCGGCCTGGTCGCCAGGAAAAGAGAAGGCATTGCGCATCTGCGAAACCTGGCGGATCCCGTATGCTGATTCGCTGGATGCCCTGGCGGCGCAGTGTGATGCGGTCTTTGTCCATACGTCGACGGCTTCACATCATGAAGTGGTGAATCACTTGCTGAATGCCGGGGTTCATGTTTGTGTGGATAAACCGCTGGCGGACAAACTGAGCGAGGCGGAAGCGCTGGTCGAGCTGGCTGCCCGGCGTCATCTGACGCTGATGGTCGGTTTCAATCGCCGCTTTGCACCACTCTATCGTGAACTGAAGGGGCGGCTGGGCGAGGCGGCCTCGCTGCGAATGGATAAGCACCGTAGCGATAGCGTAGGCAACGATCTGCGCTTTACCCTTCTCGATGATTATCTGCATGTGGTAGATACCGCGTTGTGGCTGGCTGACGGCCAGGCGCGCCTGCGCGGCGGCGCGCTGCAGATCACCCCGCAGGGCGAAATGCTCTATGCCGAACACCTGTTCAGTTCATCCAGGCTGCAGGTCACCACCAGCATGCACCGCCGTGCCGGAAGCCAGCGTGAGTGGGTGCAGGCGGTCACCGATGGCGGGTTATATGCGGTGAGCGAGATGCGCGAGTGGCAGGAGGAGTGTGGTCTTGGCGTGGTCCAGCGCCCGGTGGCAGGCTGGCAAACCACGCTCGAGCAGCGCGGTTTTGTCGGCTGTGCGCGTCATTTCATCGAATGCGTGCAAAATCAGACGGTTCCGGAAACCGCAGGCGAACAGGCGCTGCTGGCTCAGCGGGTGGTCGATAAGCTCTGGCGTGACGCCATCAGCGAATAATCCGTTGTAACAACTGACTGTAGTAATTCATATTGAACCCGGTAGACTATCGCCACTTTCCAGCGCCCGCATTTGCGGGCGTTTTACTCCAGGGTTTGGAATAATAACGTAATGAATCTTTTAAAATCACTGGCGGCCGTCAGTTCGATGACCATGTTTTCGCGCGTGCTGGGCTTTGCCCGCGATGCGATTGTCGCGCGCATTTTTGGCGCCGGGATGGCGACCGATGCCTTTTTTGTCGCCTTCAAGCTGCCTAATCTGCTGCGGCGTATTTTTGCCGAAGGCGCCTTCTCGCAGGCATTTGTACCGATCCTTGCCGAATATAAAAGCAAACAGGGCGAAGATGCCACCCGGGTATTTGTCTCTTACGTCTCCGGATTGCTGACCCTGGCCCTGGCGATCGTCACCGTTATCGGGATGCTGGCGGCGCCGTGGGTGATCACCATTACAGCGCCCGGATTTGCCGATACCGCCGATAAATTTGCGCTGACCACCCAGCTGCTGCGCATTACCTTCCCCTATATTTTGCTGATCTCCCTGGCTTCACTGGTGGGCGCTATCCTCAATACCTGGAACCGCTTCTCGGTGCCGGCCTTTGCACCGACATTCCTCAACGTCAGCATGATTGGCTTTGCGCTGTTTGCCGCGCCGTACTTCCATCCGCCGGTGCTGGCGCTGGCCTGGGCGGTGACGGTCGGCGGCGTGCTGCAGCTGGCCTATCAGCTGCCGCATCTGAAGAAGATTGGCATGCTGGTTCTGCCCAGAATTAATTTGAAAGATGCTGGTGCAATGCGGGTTGTGAAGCAGATGGGGCCGGCAATCCTTGGCGTGTCGGTGAGCCAGATCTCCCTTATCATCAATACCATCTTCGCTTCGTTTCTCGTGTCGGGGTCGGTGTCGTGGATGTACTATGCCGACCGTCTGATGGAGTTTCCGTCAGGTGTCCTGGGCGTGGCGCTCGGCACCATTCTGCTGCCGTCATTGTCGAAAAGCTTCGCCAGCGGTAACCATGACGAGTATTGCCGCCTGATGGACTGGGGGCTGCGACTTTGCTTCCTGCTGGCGTTGCCGAGCGCGGTGGCGCTGGGGATCCTCGCCAAGCCGCTGACCGTGGCCCTGTTCCAGTACGGTAAATTCAGCGCCTTTGATGCGGCGATGACCCAGCGTGCGCTGGTGGCCTATTCCGTGGGGTTGATGGGTCTTATCGTGGTGAAAGTACTGGCGCCTGGCTTCTATTCTCGTCAGAACATCAAAACGCCGGTCAAGATTGCCATTGTCACCCTGATTATGACCCAGGTGATGAACCTGGCGTTTATCGGCCCACTCAAGCATGCGGGTTTGTCGCTGTCCATCGGCCTGGCGGCTTGTCTCAATGCCGCGCTGCTGTACTGGCAACTGCGTAAACAGAAAATTTTCACTCCACAGCCCGGCTGGCTAGCCTTCCTGTTGCGCTTGATCGCGGCGGTGGTGGTGATGGCCGCCGCGCTGCTGGGCGTCATGCATCTCATGCCGGAGTGGTCTCAGGGGACGATGCCGTTCCGTCTGATGCGCCTGCTGGTGGTGGTGGTCGCCGGAGTGGTGGCTTATTTCGCCACGCTGCTGGTGTTGGGTTTCCGCGTAAAAGAGTTTGCCCGTCGCACAGCGTAAGCCATTGCGAGGGTAAGAGGAAACCCGCTTCGCCTCAGGCGAAGCGGGTTTTTTTATGATGTGCGGCGTTCGGCTGCGATGATGCGCGCATTCTCCAGCAGGCGGATCGCCAGGGCGATTGCCCCGCTGACGACGGCCAGCGTGACCACTCCGTTCCAGCCGGCCAGCACGTACAGCTTGCTGCCCAGCACTGACCCCAGCGACATCCCAATAAAAACGACGGTGAACAGCAGGGCGTTAAGGCGGCCACGGGCCTGCGGCTCCAGGCTGTAAACCAGGTTCTGATGCGCCACCAGACTTGACTGCAGGCCGAGATCGAAGCCAATAGCCGAGAGAGCAATCAGCGCCAGCTGGCCGTGCAGAGGGAGCAGCGGCAGCATAAACATCAGGGCGAAGGAGAGGGTGACCAGCGCTGCGCCCATCTGAGTCACTTTGCCGGCGCCAAACTTATCGGCCAGTCCGCCCGCCAGTGGTGCCGCCAGCGCCCCGGCGGCACCGGCGATACCAAAGCCACCCGCTACTGCGCTCCCCATGTGATAGTGTTCTGAGAGCATCACCGCCAGCGTCGACCAGAAAGCGCTGAAGGCGACAGAGAGCGCCCCCTGAGCCAGCGCGGCGCGGCGTAACGCCGGATAGCGCTGCCACAGATGGGCCATTGAGGCCATCAGCTGCGGATAGCTCAGCGTCGAGTGAATGGCGAAGCGTGGCAGGACCCGCCACATCACCAGGCCAATCAGCGCAACGCTGACTGCAGCCGCCTGATACATCACCCGCCAGCCGAATACGGCGCCCACTACACCGCTGACTGTCCTGGAGAGCAGGATCCCCAGCAGCAGTCCGGTCATCACCGTGCCCACCATTTTTCCCTGCTTACCTGCCGGGGCGAGGATCGCCGCCGCAGGAACGATATCCTGCGCCATGGTGGCCGCCATGCCGATCAGCAGACTGGCCACCAGCAGTGAGGTGAGCTGGCCGGTAAGGCTGCACAGGAACAGCAGGATCGCCAGCATTGCGCTCTTCAGCAGGATCAGCCGGCGGCGATCGTGACGGTCGCCGAGCGGGAGCAGGAACAGAATGCCGAGCGCGTAGCCAGCCTGCGTCAGGGTAGGGACCAGCCCCATTCCTTCTACCGACAGGTGGAGATTAGCGCCCATCAGCGGCAGCAGCGGCTGCGCATAATAGATAGAGGCAACGCTAAAGCCGGCGCCGAGCGCGAGAATGAAGATAATCCAACCTGCGTCGCGGGTGGAAAGGGAAGTCGGTGTCATGATCAGTACCTCATAGATGCGATGGCGCTATTTTTCCCTGAATGCAGCTGGCGCGGTAGCCGGGCTGGTGGTAAAACGGTTATACGTAGCACGTATAGGCAAAAGAAAAATGAAAAGACAGGAGCGTATAGACCGCATTGAGCTGATGCGCACCTATATTCGTATTATAGAGGCCGGCTCACTCTCCGCCGCCGCGGGGCAGATGGATACCACCCAGGCGACCGTCAGCCGCCGCCTGCAGTCCCTTGAAGGACTGCTGGGGGTGAAGTTGATCCTGCGCACGACCCATGCGATGAAGCTCACTGACGATGGCGAACGCTGTTATCGCCATGCCCGTCAGGTCGTGGACGCCTGGCTGGCGCTGGAGGATGACCTGCGTATTGCCGACGATCAGCCCGTGGGGGTGCTGCGGGTACGGGCGCCCCATGCTTTTGGTCAGCAACAGCTGTTGGCGCCGCTGGTCGCATTTCTGCAGCGTTATCCGCAACTGTCGGTCGAGTGGATGCTGAATGATAATACCGTCGACTTTCTCAGCGATAATATCGACTGCGCCATCCGCGTTGGCGCGGAGGTGGATCCAGCCACGGTATCCGTGTTGCTGGCGGAAGTGCCGCGCTGTGTGGTGGCCTCCCCTGAACTCCTGGCGAAGTACCCGCCGTTAACCTCGCTGGAGGCGCTATCCGGCCTGCCGTGGATCGCCATTAATACCTTTTATCAGCATGAGGTACGGCTCCGGCATCTGGAAAGTGGGCAAATCGTCTCGACGGCCATCACCCCCTGCCTGAGCACTGACAGCCTGTACGTCGCGCGAAATACCGCGCTGGCGGGGCTGGGGGTGGCGATGGTGTCCAGCTGGACGGTCGTGGAGGATATTGCCGCCGGACGGCTGATTGAGCTGTTCCCGCAGTGGCGCCCCGCCTCGCTGCCGGTTCATCTGGTTTATCCCTGGGCGCGCTATTATCCGACACGCTTGCGTAAGTTCCTTGACCTGATGCGGGAGATCATGCCGGATCTGGCCGGGATGCAGCGTCCGCAAAGCGCATAAAAAAACCGGCCAGAGGCCGGTTTTTTTATTAAGCACGCTTACTCGACGGGCTGTGGGCGGGTCGGTTCTGCGGTGGCTTTATGGGTCGCACTATGACCACCGGCGGCGCCTTTACCTTCAAAAGCGAACGGCGGGCGCACCCAGGTGCTGTGGCGCGGCGCTTCCGGGACATAGTCCGGAGCAGGCGCACGGGTCATCGGCGCGGTAGCATGGCGATCGCCAGCCACAACCAAAGGTTGACTTACCGGCGTTTCAGCTTTGACCGGTTCGACAGGGGCCGTAGGGGCGGCTTCGGTCACCGGTGCTTCCACCTCGGTTTCTGCAGCCGGCGCAATGGTTTCTACTGGCGCTTCAACGACAGACGCCGTTTCCACCACTTCAGGTTCAACCGTGACCGGCTCGGCGTCGATCGTCACTGACGCAATGGCCTGAGGCGCTTCGACAGCTGGCGCTTCGGCCGGGACTGGCTCGACAGCTGCTGGCTCGACAACTTCCGGAGTATCAACGATCACCGGCTCGGCGGCGACGACGGGTTCGACGACCACCGGCTCAGCGGTAACCGGCTCCATGGTAGCTGGTTCGACGGTAACCGGCGCGGCAGTGACGGGTTCAACCACGGCAACCGGCGCCGCTACAGCTTCGACGGCTTCAATGGCGCTGGTGTCCTGAACCGGAACCTGAACCTCTTCCGGCAGTTGGTCCTGCGGACGAACGACCGGGTAGCGGATCCAGACTTTACCGGAAGCCATCTCCGGCGAGGCGCAGGCGACGGTCAGCGGCATTGGCGACTGGGTCGGATAGCGTTCATCACGATAGCGACGACGACGCTGCCCACTGACGCGCAGATGACGCGGGGAACGACGTGAGCGGCGCGGCATGCCGTTAGCTTCACGGGATTCGCCGTTTTCGTCGTGGTCCACCACGCTTTCCACTACCGCTGGCAGTTCGGCGTTCACCGGCTCGCTGCGCGGGGCGGCGACTTCAGCCACAACGGCCTCAGGCGCGATCTCGGCAGTTTGCTCAGCGACGGTAGACTCAAAGCGCACTTTCTGGGAAAGCTGACGCGGTTTACGACGCGGCAGAGTTTGCACACGCTCTTCCTGCTCAGTCTCCTGCACTTCCGGCTCTTCACGCGTTTGCGCTTTGGTTTCCTGCTGCGCCTGACGTTTGTCGTCATTGCGGCGGCGGGAGCGTTCACGGCGCGGCTGCTGCTCGTCACGGGATTTGGTCTTGTCCGCATCATCGCCGACGGTCTGACGAACGTCACGCGCTTCTGCGTTTTGCGGCTGCTTCTCGCGACGGTTGCGACGGTTTTCTTCACGCGATTCACGCGGCTCGCGGCCCTCGGCATTGTCCGCACGGGCGTCGCGATTGTCACGGTTATCGCGGTTGTCACGATTGTCGCGGTTATCACGATTGTCACGATTGTCGCGGTTATCACGATTGTCGCGGTTATCACGGCGATCGTTGCGGTCGTTGCGATCGCGGCGGTTGTTGCTCCGCGGTTTACGGCGCTCCTGCTGACGCTCCGGTTTTTCTTCCGCTTTCTTCTCGACCTGAACTTCAGCAGGTTTGGCTTCTTCTTCGGTGCCAGAGAAGATATTTTTCAGTGCGCTGAAGAAGCGCGAGAGCAGTCCTGGCTGCGCCGGTGCAGCGGCCACGGCCGGTGTCGCTGCGACGACGACAGGGGCGGCAACAGGCTCTTCCAGCATCGGTGCTGGCGGTGCGTCAGGCATCACAAAGGTGGCCAGTGCAGGCTGTTCAGGGCGTTTACGCTCTGCCGGCTCTTCGTCACCAGGCAGCGCCATCTCTTCTTCATGCAGCTTCGGCAGCAGATAGCTCAGCGTTGAGGTCTCTTCACCTTTGCGCACGCGCAGGACGGAGTAGTGCGGCGTTTGCATTTCGTCGTTTGGCACGATAATGACGCGGACATCACCCTGACGGGATTCGATAGCGCTCACTGCGGCACGTTTCTCGTTCAGCAGATAAGAGGCGATCGGTACCGGAACGATAGCGTGGACTTCTTTGGTGTTCTCTTTCAGCGCTTCTTCTTCAATCAGACGCAGAATAGAGAGCGACAGCGATTCGTTATCACGCACGGTACCGGTGCCGGAGCAGCGCGGGCAGACGTGATGGCTGGACTCGCCCAGCGACGGGCTCAGGCGCTGGCGAGACATCTCCAGCAGGCCGAAGCGCGAAATATGGCTGATCTGAATGCGCGCGCGGTCCTGACGGACGGCTTCACGCAGACGGTTTTCCACTGCGCGCTGGTGGCGAACCGGGGTCATATCGATGAAGTCGATAACGATCAAGCCGCCAAGGTCGCGCAGACGGAGCTGGCGGGCAATCTCGTCAGCCGCTTCGAGGTTGGTATTGAAGGCCGTCTCTTCGATATCGCCGCCGCGGGTGGCGCGGGCGGAGTTGATATCGATCGCGGTCAGCGCTTCGGTGCTATCGATAACGATTGACCCGCCGGAAGGCAGGCGCACTTCACGCTGGAAGGCGGACTCAATTTGCGATTCGATCTGGTAATGGCTGAACAGCGGGATTTCACCGGTGTACAGTTTGATTTTGCTGCTGAAATCCGGGCGACCCAGCGCGGCGATATGCTGGCGCGCCAGCTCGAGCACTTTCGGGTTATCGATCAGGATTTCGCCGATGTCCTGGCGCAGATAGTCGCGGAAGGCGCGGACAATCACGTTGCTTTCCTGGTGGATCAGGAACGGCGCCGGACGGCTTTCCGCGGCTTTCTGAATCGCTTCCCAGTGTTTCAGACGGAAGCTCAGGTCCCACTGCAGGGCTTCGGCAGATTTGCCGACGCCAGCGGTGCGAACGATAAGGCCCATGCCATCCGGAAGCTCCAGGCTCGCCAGCGCTTCTTTCAGTTCGGTACGATCGTCACCCTCGATACGGCGGGAAATTCCCCCCGCGCGCGGGTTGTTCGGCATCAGGACCAGATAGCTGCCTGCCAGGCTGATAAAGGTGGTGAGCGCAGCGCCTTTGTTGCCGCGTTCCTCTTTATCAATCTGCACGATAACTTCCTGACCTTCACGCAGCACGTCTTTGATATTAGGACGACCGTGCGCATTGTAGTTAGCGGGGAAGTATTCGCGGGCGATTTCTTTGAGGGGGAGGAAACCATGACGCTCAGCGCCGTAATCGACAAACGCGGCTTCAAGGCTAGGTTCAATGCGGGTGATTTTGCCTTTGTAGATGTTCGCTTTTTTCTGTTCGTGCCCGGGGCTTTCGATATCCAGGTCGTACAGGCGCTGCCCATCAACAAGGGCGACGCGCAACTCTTCCTGCTGAGTTGCGTTGATTAACATTCTTTTCATCGTAACTTACTCATTATTCTTACATTGACGACTAAGCTGCGGGCAGAGTAATGCCTTTCCGGGGGAAAACCGATGGCCTCGTGTCTGGTTCACGTCGCCAACCTCACGGTTGTCGCGCGCTTAAGAGGCGCAGAGTGTCGGTCGCCTGTGTTTCAAACGGAAACACAGCGCAATTATTCAGGGGAACAGCCTGGGATGTATCACCAGAGAATATTCCATTTATACTCGTCGTCTTTCGCGTTGCAGGCATGGTGGCTTAACCTGCTCACCTCGATCAAAGGATCCAGATGAGCTCCCGGGAGTCCCGGAGTTGACGCCTTCCTGCGACTTGAAATCCATAGAGCCTGTACCGGTAAGGACTGCAACCCGCAGCCCGCTAACTGTCTGAAAGATCACAACGTCTTACGCCATTGCTGCGTGGGCGATCGGTCAGACAAAATTGGTCATTCCGCTAATGTCTTGTTCTAACAAGATGCAATACGGAAAACGGTCTCATTATTCCATTGCTAACCTTGTTATAGCAAGTTGACTTTCACCTTTTATCACCCGGTTACTCACAGTTTTATCACCTGCCCATACAGATTGTTCTAATAACAAACAAAATGGCGGACAGGTAAACCGTGAAAACAGGATAATGATAAATATAAGCATATAAAAATGAGTGGCGCTAATGCGTCCGGCTATTTAGAATCGCGCACCATGAAAACTGAGACCCCAACCGTAAAAATGATTGCCATCGCTGCTGATGAAGCGGGGCAACGTATCGACAACTTTTTGCGTACCCAATTGAAAGGCGTACCGAAGAGCATGATTTATCGCATCCTGCGTAAAGGCGAGGTGCGGGTAAACAAAAAGCGTGTGAAGCCGGAGTATAAGCTGGAAGCGGGCGATGAAGTCCGTATCCCGCCGGTGCGCGTGGCAGAGCGTGAAGAAGAGGCGGTATCGCCACATCTGCAGAAAGTAGCGGCGCTCTCTGAAGTGATCCTCTATGAAGACGACCATATTCTGGTGCTCAACAAACCTTCCGGTACTGCGGTACATGGCGGCAGCGGCCTGAGCTTTGGCGTGATTGAAGGGCTGCGCGCCCTGCGCCCGGAGGCTCGTTTCCTTGAGCTGGTGCATCGTCTCGACCGCGATACCTCCGGCGTGCTGCTGGTGGCAAAAAAACGCTCAGCGCTGCGTTCGCTGCACGAGCAACTGCGCGATAAAGGCATGCAGAAAGATTACCTGGCGCTGGTGCGCGGTCAGTGGCAGTCGCATACCAAAGTGGTGCAGGCCCCGCTGTTGAAGAACATTCTGCAGAGCGGAGAGCGTATCGTTCGCGTGAGTCAGGAAGGCAAACCGTCGGAGACGCGCTTTAAAGTGGAAGAGCGTTACGAATTCGCCACGCTGGTGCGCTGCAGCCCGGTCACCGGGCGCACGCATCAGATCCGCGTTCATACCCAGTATGCCGGCCATCCTATCGCTTTTGACGATCGCTATGGCGACCGCGAGTTCGACAAGCAGCTGTCCGCTACCGGCTTAAACCGTCTGTTCCTGCACGCGGCGGCGCTGAAGTTTACCCACCCGGGCAGCGGGGAGGTGATGCGCGTTGAAGCGCCGCTGGATAACCAGCTGAAGCACTGTTTACAGGTGCTACGTAAAAGCAAATAAGCATAACGGCGGAATCAGTTCCGCCGTTTTTTTCCTTTAGTCTAACAGCGGATTGTTATTCTCTCGGCGCAGCATCTGACACAGCGCAATTAAGGGTAAACCGACCAGGGTATTCGGGTCGCGGCCTTCCAGCCTTTCAAATAGCGTAATTCCTAACCCCTCACTCTTGAAACTCCCGGCGCATTGCAGCGGGTTCTCTTTGCGGACGTAGCCTTCAATCTCTTTATCGCTGAGATGGCGAAAGTGAACGTCAAAGGGCTCGCATTCGGTTTGCAGATGGCCGCTGGCGGAGTTGTATAGCGCCAGACCGGTATAAAAGGTGACGATGGTCCCGCTGGCCTTTCTCAACTGCTGGCGGGCTTTTTCCTCGGTGTGCGGTTTGCCGGTGATCTCACCATCTAATACGCAAACCTGATCGGAGCCTATAATAAGGTGGTGCGGGTAGCGGGTGGCCAGGCTTTGCGCTTTGGCTTGTGCCAGCCGGGTGACAAGCTGACGCGCGGATTCTTCCGGCAGCGGCGTTTCGTCAACGTCAGGCGCGGCACATTCAAACGGTAAGCCCAGTTTTTCCAGCAGCATGCGCCGCCAGGGAGAGGTTGACGCGAGGATAAGTTCAGACATATTTTTTCATCCACATATAGCGCTTCGCAGAGCATCATCTTAAACTATGCGCCGCAATGTGTGCGAATAAATGGCAAAAGGCAACCTGAGGCTGCCTTTTTCTTTGACTCTATGACATTACAAAGTTAATATGCGCGCCCTATGCAAAAGGTAAAATTACCCCTGACTCTTGATCCGGTCCGCACGGCTCAAAAACGCCTTGATTACGAAGGCATCTATGCCCGCGATCAGGTTGAACGTGTAGCCGATTCTGTAGTCAGCGTGGACAGCGATGTGGAATGCAGCATGTCGTTCGCTATCGATAACCAGCGTCTCGCCGTCATCACTGGCGATGCAAAGGTGACGGTAACCCTCGAATGCCAGCGTTGCGGGAAACCGTTCCCTCATCACGTCCACACCACGTATTGTTTTAGCCCCGTCAGAAATGACGAACAGGCCGAAGCACTACCGGAAGCGTATGAGCCGATTGAGGTTAACGAATTCGGTGAAATCGACCTGCAGGCAATGGTCGAGGATGAAATTATCCTCTCCCTGCCCGTAGTTCCGGTGCATGATTCTGAACACTGTGAAGTGTCCGACGCGGACATGGTCTTTGGCGAATTGCCTGAAGAGGCACAAAAACCAAATCCATTTGCCGTATTAGCCAGCTTAAAGCGTAAGTAATTGAGGAGTAAGGTCCATGGCCGTACAACAGAATAAACCAACCCGTTCCAAACGTGGCATGCGTCGTTCCCATGACGCGCTGACCGCAGTCACCAGCCTGTCTGTAGACAAAACTTCTGGTGAGAAACACCTGCGTCACCACATCACTGCCGACGGTTTCTACCGCGGTCGCAAGGTTATCGCTAAGTAATCACGCGATACTCGCAGGATTTCCCGTTGCAGGCCATGGCGGGCGTGTGCGTCCCTGGAAACTCGGTTAACCCGGTCACCAGGGGCATCAATGCCCGAATTGTTGCGTCTGCAGCGTGAATATTCGCGAGTGCCAGCGTGATGAAGCTTAGTGAGGACTCCCCGGGCAACTGGGGAATCACCGAACCGGGCAGCGACGATACCTTGACACGTCTAACCCTGGCGTTAGATGTCATGGGGGGCGATTTTGGCCCATCCGTGACGGTGCCTGCAGCACTGCAGGCACTGAACTCTAATTCGCAACTCACACTTCTTTTAGTCGGCGACCCCGACGCCATCACGCCATTACTCGCCAAAGCTGACTTTGAACAACGTTCGCGTCTGCAGGTTATTCCTGCGCAGTCAGTTATTGCCAGTGATGCGCGACCCGCACAGGCTATCCGCAGCAGTCGCGGAAGCTCAATGCGCGTGGCGCTGGAGCTTGTGAAAGAAGGGCGGGCGGAAGCCTGCGTCAGCGCCGGCAACACCGGCGCGCTGATGGGGCTGGCGAAACTGCTGCTCAAACCGATCGAAGGTATTGAGCGGCCGGCGCTGGTGACGGTTCTGCCGCACCAGCAGAAGGGCAAAACCGTGGTGCTGGATCTCGGCGCCAACGTCGATTGCGACAGCACGATGCTGGTGCAGTTCGCCGTCATGGGCGCGGTGCTGGCGGAGGAAGTGGTTGGCATTACCAACCCGCGCGTCGCCTTGCTGAATATCGGCGAAGAAGAGATGAAAGGCCTCAGCAGCATTCGCGATGCTGCCGCAGTGCTGAAAACGCTGCCTTCCCTCAACTACATCGGCTATCTTGAAGCCAATGAATTGTTGACCGGAAAAACCGATGTGCTGGTTTGTGATGGATTCACGGGCAACGTCACATTAAAAACCATGGAAGGTGTTGTCAGAATGTTCCTTTCGCTGCTGAAATCTCAGGGAGAGGGCAAAAAACGGTCGTGGTGGCTGCTGTTATTAAAACGTTGGTTACAAAAAAGCCTGGCGAGGCGATTCAGTCACCTCAACCCCGACCAGTATAATGGCGCCTGTCTGTTAGGATTGCGCGGTTCCGTGATCAAGAGTCATGGTGCTGCCAATCAACGCGCCTTTAGCGTCGCGATAGAGCAGGCAGTGCAGGCGGTGCAGCGGCAAATTCCTCAACGGATCGCCGCGCGCCTGGAATCTTTATACCCAGCTGGTTTCGCGCTGCCGGAAAGCGACAGTGACGTGAACTCCCGACAGCAAAGCGGGACGAATGGCCACGATTGACGCCGCGGCAGGTTGAAAGAGGCGGGTATATTACCCAAGAGTGACTGAGCGTACATGTATACGAAGATTATTGGTACCGGCAGCTATCTGCCCGAGCAAGTGCGTACAAACGCCGACCTGGAAAAAATGGTAGAGACCTCTGACGAGTGGATTGTCACCCGCACAGGTATCCGTGAGCGTCGTATTGCCGCAGCGCATGAAACAGTTGCTACGATGGGCTTTGAAGCCGCAAAGCAGGCGCTGGCGATGGCGGGCGTGTCCGCGGAGCAAATTGGTCTGATTATCGTTGCGACCACCTCCGGCACGCATGCGTTTCCGAGTTCGGCATGCCAGATTCAGTCTATGCTGGGCGTCAAGGGCTGTCCGGCGTTTGACGTCGCCGCCGCCTGCGCCGGTTTCACCTATGCGCTGAGCGTCGCCGATCAGTACGTGAAAAACGGCGCGGTGGATTATGCGCTGGTGGTGGGGGCCGATGTGCTGGCGCGCACCTGTGACCCGGCCGATCGCGGAACGATTATTATTTTCGGCGACGGCGCCGGCGCCGTGGTGCTGGGCGCGTCTGAAGAGCCAGGCATTATCTCGACGCACCTGCATGCCGACGGTAGCTATGGTGAACTGCTGACCCTGCCGAACGCTGATCGCGTCGATCCGGAAAACCCGATCTATCTGACGATGGCCGGCAATGAAGTCTTTAAAGTAGCGGTCACCGAACTGGCGCATATCGTTGACGAGACGCTGGCAGCCAACAATCTTGAGCGCTCGGCGCTGGACTGGCTGGTGCCGCATCAGGCTAACCTGCGTATCATTAGCGCGACAGCGAAGAAACTGGGCATGTCGATGGATAACGTCGTCGTGACGCTTGACCGCCATGGCAACACCTCCGCGGCGTCAGTTCCTTGCGCGCTGGATGAGGCTGTCCGCGATGGCCGCATTCAACGCGGTCAGCTGATTTTGCTGGAAGCCTTTGGTGGCGGTTTCACCTGGGGTTCCGCGCTGGTTCGTTTTTAGTATAAGGATTTAAACATGACGCAATTTGCTTTTGTGTTCCCGGGACAGGGTTCTCAGGCCGTAGGTATGCTGGCCGATATGGCTGCCACCTGGCCGGTGATTGAAGAGACCTTCGGTGAAGCTTCCGCAGCGTTGGGTTACGATCTGTGGGCGCTGGCTCAACAGGGCCCGGCAGAAGAACTGAATAAAACCTGGCAGACCCAGCCGGCGCTGCTGACCGCCTCCGTGGCGCTGTACCGCGTCTGGCAGCAGCAGGGCGGCAAAGCGCCGACGCTGCTGGCGGGTCACAGCCTCGGCGAATACTCCGCGCTGGTCTGTGCCGGCGTTATTGATTTCGCGGATGCCGTTCGTCTGGTTGAACTGCGCGGGAAATTCATGCAGGAAGCCGTACCGGCAGGTACTGGCGCGATGTCTGCGATTATCGGTCTCGATGACGCTTCTATCGCCAAAGCGTGTGAAGAGTCCGCCGAAGGGCAGGTGGTTTCGCCGGTGAACTACAATTCGCCGGGCCAGGTGGTTATCGCCGGGCACAAAGAGGCCGTTGAACGTGCTGGCGCTGCATGTAAAGCTGCAGGCGCCAAACGTGCGCTGCCGCTGCCGGTGAGCGTGCCGTCCCACTGCGCGCTGATGAAGCCAGCTGCAGAAAAACTGGCGCTGGAGTTGCAGAAAATCACCTTCAACGCGCCGACGATTCCGGTGGTGAATAACGTCGACGTGAAATGCGAAACCACGCCAGACGCCATTCGCGACGCGCTGGTGCGCCAGCTGTACAGTCCGGTTCAGTGGACCAAAACCGTTGAGTTTATGGCTGCTCAGGGCGTAACGCATCTGTATGAGGTTGGCCCGGGTAAAGTCCTCACCGGTCTGACCAAACGTATTGTTGACACCCTGACCGCTTCCGCGCTTAACGAGCCGGCGGCGATGTCTGCGGCGCTTGAGCAATAAAAGAGGAAAACCATGAGTTTTGAAGGAAAAATCGCGCTGGTTACCGGTGCAAGCCGCGGTATTGGCCGTGCAATCGCTGAAACGCTCGTCGCTCGTGGCGCGAAAGTTATCGGTACTGCGACCAGCGAAAGCGGCGCGCAGGCCATCAGCGACTACTTAGGTGCCAACGGTAAAGGTCTGATGTTGAATGTGACCGACCCGGCATCTATTGAATCTGTTCTGGAAAATGTGCGCGCAGAGTTTGGCGAAGTGGATATCCTGGTGAATAATGCCGGGATCACTCGCGACAACCTGTTAATGCGCATGAAAGATGATGAGTGGAACGATATTATCGAAACCAACCTGTCATCGGTTTTCCGTCTGTCAAAAGCGGTAATGCGCGCTATGATGAAAAAGCGTCATGGACGTATTATCACTATCGGTTCTGTGGTTGGTACCATGGGAAATGCGGGTCAGGCCAACTACGCTGCGGCGAAAGCGGGTCTGATTGGCTTCAGTAAATCACTGGCGCGTGAAGTTGCGTCACGCGGTATTACTGTAAACGTTGTTGCTCCGGGCTTTATTGAAACGGACATGACGCGTGCGCTGACCGATGAGCAGCGTGCGGGTACGCTGGCGGCAGTTCCTGCGGGGCGCCTTGGCACCCCAAATGAAATCGCCAGCGCGGTTGCATTTTTAGCCTCTGACGAAGCAAGTTACATCACTGGTGAAACGCTGCACGTTAACGGCGGAATGTACATGGTCTGACCGAGATTTGTGCAAAACGTTCAGGAACCGCGCACTTCGCACGGTTCCCTGTGCGGTTTTGTGCGAAAAGATTTGCGTTCTTAGGGCAAACGGCCTCAAAATAGCGCAAAATCGTGGTAAGACCTGCCGGGATTTAGTTGCAAATTTTTCAACATTTTATACACTACGAAAACCATCGCGAAAGCGAGTTTTGATAGGAAATTTAAGAGTATGAGCACTATCGAAGAACGCGTTAAGAAAATTATCGGCGAGCAGCTGGGCGTTAAGCAGGAAGAAGTTACCAACAATGCTTCCTTCGTTGAAGACCTGGGCGCTGATTCTCTTGACACCGTTGAGCTGGTAATGGCTCTGGAAGAAGAGTTTGATACTGAGATTCCGGACGAAGAAGCTGAGAAAATCACCACCGTTCAGGCTGCCATTGATTACATCAACGGCCACCAGGCGTAAGTGAACATCTCCAGGCGGTCATTCGACCGCCTGAGTTTTATCTTTTTTTTGTCCCACAAGAATCTATTTTCCCTCCCTGGAGGACAAACGTGTCTAAGCGTCGTGTAGTTGTGACCGGACTGGGCATGTTGTCTCCTGTCGGCAATACCGTAGAGTCTACCTGGAAAGCTCTCCTTGCCGGTCAGAGTGGCATCAGCCTGATCGACCATTTCGATACTAGCGCCTATGCAACGAAATTTGCTGGCTTAGTAAAGGATTTTAACTGTGAGGACATCATCTCGCGCAAAGAACAGCGCAAGATGGATGCCTTCATTCAATATGGAATTGTCGCTGGCGTTCAGGCCATGCAGGATTCTGGCCTTGAAGTGACGGAAGAGAATGCAACCCGTATTGGCGCCGCTATCGGCTCCGGTATTGGCGGTCTCGGCTTGATCGAAGAAAACCACAGTTCGCTGGTCAACGGCGGACCGCGTAAGATCAGCCCATTCTTCGTTCCTTCCACAATTGTTAACATGGTGGCCGGGCATCTGACCATTATGTTTGGTCTGCGTGGACCAAGTATCTCTATCGCGACTGCGTGTACTTCAGGCGTGCACAACATTGGCCAGGCCGCGCGCATTATCGCCTATGGCGATGCCGATGCGATGGTGGCAGGCGGTGCGGAAAAAGCCAGTACCCCGCTTGGCGTGGGTGGCTTCGGCGCGGCGCGTGCGCTCTCCACGCGCAATGACAACCCGCAGGCGGCGAGCCGTCCGTGGGATAAAGATCGCGACGGCTTTGTGCTGGGCGACGGCGCGGGCATGGTGGTGCTGGAAGAGTACGAGCATGCCAAAAAACGCGGCGCGAAAATCTATGCCGAGATCGTTGGCTTTGGGATGAGCAGCGATGCTTATCATATGACGTCACCGCCGGAAGATGGCGCGGGTGCCGCGCTGGCGATGGTGAATGCCATTCGCGATGCGGGCATCGAACCTGGTCAGATTGGCTACGTCAACGCCCACGGCACCTCGACGCCGGCTGGCGATAAAGCGGAAGCGCAGGCGGTTAAGTCTGTCTTCGGCGATGCGTCGAGCCGCGTCATGGTGAGCTCCACCAAATCCATGACCGGGCATCTTCTGGGCGCGGCAGGGGCGGTAGAGTCGATCTACTCTATTCTGGCGCTGCGCGATCAGGCGGTTCCGCCGACGATCAACCTCGATAACCCGGATGACGGCTGCGACCTCGACTTCGTTCCGCACGAAGCGCGTCAGGTTTCCGGTTTGGAGTACACCCTGTGCAACTCCTTCGGCTTTGGCGGCACTAACGGTTCGTTGATCTTCAAAAAAGTGTGACAGGGCTTGCCCCGGTACTGCTTTAACAAAAGGCCCGTTTGTCGGGCCTTTTTTTATTCAGTTTTCTCCGCTTGTCCTCTGCTCTGGGTCCTGAGACACTGACCGACCAGTGAAAAGGAGTCCTTTATGTTCTTGATAAATGGCGTTGCACAGGACACGCTGGCGGCGAACGATCGCGCCACCCAGTTTGGCGACGGCTGTTTTACTACCGCCCGCATTCAGCAGGGGCAGGTTGCGCTGCTGACGGCTCATCTGGCGCGTTTGCAGACAACCTGTGAAAAATTACGTATCCCGTTTCACGACTGGTTGACGCTGAGCGAAGAGATGCAGCGTCTGGCGCGGCCGCACGCGCAGGGCGTGTTGAAGGTGATCCTCACCCGCGGTGTTGGCGGAAGGGGATACAGTACGGCGGGCTGCGTGTCGCCCACCCGCATTCTCAGTGTCTCTCCATTCCCGGCGCATTATGCGCGCTGGCGGGAGGAGGGCATTACCCTGACCCAGAGCCCGGTGCCCCTGGGTCGCAACCCCTGGCTTGCCGGCCTGAAGCATCTTAATCGTCTTGAGCAGGTGCTGATCCGCTCTCATCTTGAGCAGACGGACGCTGATGAGGCGCTGGTCCTTGACAGTGACGGGTGGCTTACGGAATGCTGTGCCGCGAATTTATTCTGGCGTCAGGGACGGGATGTATTTACTCCGCGACTCGATTACGCCGGGGTCAACGGCATTATGCGGCAGCGCTGTATCGCGCAGCTGGCACCATCGACATTTCGTGTTGTCGAAGTGACAGCGCGTCCTGAGGCATTGCGGGAAGCCGATGAAGTGCTTATCTGCAATGCGCTGATGCCGCTGGTGCCGGTTCGTCGCTGGGAGGAGACCGTCTGGTCCTCGCGCGAGCTTTACCATTTTTTAGCCCCTTTGTGTGAGCTGTCTGGTTAGTATGAAGAAAATGTTACGTTTTATTCTGCTGTTGGTGGTGGTGCTGGGCATCGCTGCAGCGGCAGGCATGTGGAAGGTACGCCAGCTGGCGGACAGCAAGCTGCTGATTAAAGAAGAGACCGTCTTCACCCTGGAGACCGGTACCGGCCGTCAGGCGTTGGGTCAGGCTCTTTATCGCGAAAAGGTAATCAATCGCCCCCGCGTTTTCCAGTGGCTGCTGCGGGTGGAACCTGAGCTGTCTCACTTCAAAGCCGGGACCTATCGCTTCACGCCGCAGATGACGGTACGCGAGATGCTGCAGCTGCTGGCCAGCGGTAAAGAGGCGCAGTTTCCGCTGCGCTTTGTCGAAGGCATGCGCGTCAGCGACTACCTGCGCCAGCTGCGCGATGCCCCGTACGTGAAGCACACTCTTGATGATGATAGCTACGCGACGGTGGCTAAGGCGTTAGGTCTTGAGCATGCCGACTGGGTGGAGGGCTGGTTCTGGCCGGATACCTGGATGTACACCGCCAATACCAGCGATATCGCCATCCTCAAGCGTGCGCATCAGAAAATGGTCGCGGAAGTGGCGAAGATCTGGGAAGGACGGATGGAGAATCTGCCCTATGCCGATCAGAACCAGCTGTTGACCATGGCCTCGATTATTGAGAAAGAGACCGCGGTGGCGGAAGAGCGCGACCGCGTCGCGTCGGTATTTATCAACCGTCTGCGCATCGGTATGCGCTTACAGACCGATCCGACCGTGATCTACGGGATGGGCGAGGGGTATACTGGTAAACTAACGCGTAAGGATCTCGAGACGCCGACCGCATACAATACCTATACCATCAGCGGCCTGCCGCCTGGTCCTATCGCGGTGCCGGGCGAGGCATCGCTGAAGGCGGCCGCCCATCCGGCGAAAACGTCATATCTCTATTTTGTCGCCGACGGGAAAGGGGGCCATACGTTTACCACAAACCTGGTCAGTCATAACCGTGCGGTGCAGGACTATTTGAAAGTACTTAAGGAAAAAAATGCGCAGTAACTATATCGTCATCGAGGGGCTGGAGGGCGCCGGGAAGACCACCGCACGTCAACTGGTGGTGGAGACGCTGCAGTCGGCAGGTATTCACGATATGGTGTTTACCCGCGAGCCGGGGGGCACTGTCCTTGCCGAAAAACTGCGTAGCCTGGTGCTGGATATCCAGTCCACGGGTGATGAAGTCATTAATGATAAAGCGGAAGTGCTGATGTTTTACGCGGCGCGCGTCCAGCTGGTGGAGACCGTGATTAAGCCTGCGCTGGCCCGCGGCCAGTGGGTGATCGGCGATCGTCACGATCTGTCGACTCAGGCTTATCAGGGCGGCGGCCGGGGAATCGACCGTACGATGCTGGCGACGCTGCGCGATGCGGTACTCGGCGATTTCCGCCCCAATCTGACGTTGTACCTCGACGTCACGCCGGAGGTGGGGCTGCAGCGCGCCCGGGCCCGCGGCGAGCTTGATCGCATTGAGCAGGAGTCCATGAACTTCTTCAATCGCACCCGCGCGCGCTACCTTGAGCTGGCCGCTGCAGACCCGTCGATCCGCACGGTTGACGCGACCCAGCCGCTCGACGCCGTCGCTCGCGACATTCGCGCCACGATCGCCCAGTGGATGGCGGAGCAACCGGCATGAAATGGTATCCGTGGTTGCGTCCGTCGTTCGAGCAACTGGTCGGTAGCTATCAGGCCGGACGAGGCCACCACGCCTTACTGTTACAGTCTCTGAGCGGAATGGGCGGTGAGGCGTTGATTTACGCGCTGTGCCGCTTCCTGATGTGCCGCCAGCCCGAAGGGCATAAAAGCTGCGGCCACTGCCACAGCTGCCAGCTCATGCAGGCCGGCACGCATCCTGATTACTATCCGCTGGCCCCTGAAAAGGGTAAGAGTGCGCTGGGCATTGATGCGGTGCGCGATGTCAACGAAAAGCTCTATGAGCGCGCGCGCCTTGGCGGGGCGAAAGTGGTGTGGATTAGCGATGCCGCTTTACTGACAGATGCCGCCGCCAACGCGTTGCTGAAGACGCTGGAAGAGCCGCCGGAAAATACCTGGTTCTTCCTCGCGTGCCAGGAGCCGGCGCGTCTGCTGACGACCCTGCGCAGCCGCTGTCGTCTGCACCACCTGTCGCCGCCGACGGAATCTTATGCTCTGGCCTGGCTGGAGCGTGAGGTGAGCCTGCCGCAGGAGGCGCTACTGACGGCGTTGCGTCTGTGCGCCAGCGCGCCAGCCGCGGCGCTCGAACTGTTACAGGAGCCGCAGTGGACGGCGCGTCAGCAGCTGTGTCAGGCGCTGGCAAGCACCCTGGCGAGCGGTGACTGGCTGGCGTTGCTGCCGATACTCAATCATGAACAGGCGGCGGTTCGCCTGCACTGGCTGGCATCGCTGCTGGTCGATGCGCAAAAACGACAGCAGGGGATTGCCCTGGTAAGTAACCCGGATGTCTGGCCGCTGCTGGAGCAACTGGCGCACAGCCTGCCCGCCGCCCGGCTGCAGGCGATCGCCTATGACGTCTGTACCTGCCGCGAGCAATTGCTGAACGTCGTCGGCGTCAACCGCGAACTGCTGCTCACCGAGCGCTTGCTGCGCTGGGAACATTACCTGCAACCCGGGACGGTTTTACCCGTATCCCACCTCTGAGTGAGACATTATGTTTTTAGTCGACTCCCACTGCCATCTTGATGGTCTGGATTATCAAACCCTGCACAAAAACGTCGACGACGTTCTGGCAAAAGCGGCCGCGCGTGATGTGAAATTCTGCCTGGCGGTCGCCACGACGTTGCCCGGCTACCGCAGTATGCGTGAGCTGGTGGGGACGCGTGATAACGTCGTCTTCTCCTGCGGCGTGCACCCGTTAAACCAGGACGAACCCTACGATGTGGAGATGCTGCGCACGCTGGCGGCGGAAGAGGGCGTTGTGGCGATGGGGGAGACCGGTCTGGATTATTTTTATACCCCGGAAACCAAAGCCCAGCAGCAAACCTCATTTCGCGACCACATTCGCATTGGCCGCGAGCTGAATAAGCCGGTGATCGTCCACACTCGCGACGCGCGCGCCGATACCCTGGCCATTTTACGCGAAGAAAAGGTGACGGATTGCGGTGGCGTACTACACTGTTTCACTGAGGACAGGGAGACAGCGGGTAAATTGCTCGACATGGGGTTCTATATCTCGTTTTCCGGCATCGTCACTTTTCGTAACGCCGAGCAGCTGCGCGATGCGGCGCGCTATGTTCCGCTGGATCGTCTGCTGGTGGAGACCGATTCGCCGTACCTGGCGCCAGTCCCCCATCGCGGTAAAGAGAACCAGCCGGCGCTGGTCCGTGACGTTGCGGAATACATGGCGGTGCTGAAAGGTGTGTCGCTGGAGCAACTGGCCCAGCAGACCACTGACAATTTTGCCACCCTGTTCCACATTGACCCCGCCCGCTTGCAACCTGCTTGATCTGCCTATTATTTTAAGGCTCGTAATTAATAACCAAAGCGAGTAAAGTTCACCGCCACAAAAGTGGCGGTGAAGGTTTTTTGGCAACATCCAGATACAACTTATGTAAGCTGATGTAAATTTTTACCGGAAGGCTGATTGAAACGTGATAGCCGTCAAACAATCATCCTGTTAATTATTTTACTCTGTGTAATAAATAAAGGGCGCTTAGATGTCCTGTCCACGGCACGGTTCTCCCCCCGGGCCAATGCGTGAAAACGTAAAAAAGTACCAAATACTCAGGAGCACTCTCAATTATGTTTAAGAATGCATTTGCTAACCTGCAGAAGGTCGGTAAATCGCTGATGCTGCCGGTATCCGTACTGCCTATCGCAGGTATCCTGCTGGGCGTCGGTTCCGCAAACTTCAGCTGGCTGCCAGCCGTGGTCTCCCACGTTATGGCAGAAGCAGGCGGTTCAGTTTTCGCCAACATGCCGCTGATCTTCGCTATCGGTGTGGCCCTCGGCTTCACTAATAACGACGGTGTATCCGCACTGGCTGCAGTCGTGGCTTACGGCATCATGGTGAAAACCATGGCGGTTGTTGCGCCGCTGGTGCTGCATTTACCTGCTGAAGAGATTGCGGCAAAACACCTGGCTGATACCGGCGTGCTTGGCGGTATTATCTCCGGTGCTATCGCCGCGTACATGTTCAACCGCTTCTATCGCATCAAGCTGCCAGAATACTTGGGCTTCTTTGCGGGCAAGCGCTTTGTACCGATTATCTCTGGTCTGGCCGCTATCTTCACCGGCGTGATCCTCTCCTTCATTTGGCCGCCGATCGGTTCCGCGATCCAGACCTTCTCCCAGTGGGCTGCTTATCAGAACCCAGTGGTAGCGTTTGGCATCTACGGTTTCATCGAGCGTTGCCTGGTGCCGTTTGGTCTGCACCACATCTGGAACGTTCCTTTCCAGATGCAGATCGGCGAATACACCAACGCGGCTGGTCAGGTGTTCCACGGCGATATCCCGCGCTACATGGCAGGCGACCCGACCGCGGGCAAACTGTCTGGCGGCTTCCTGTTCAAAATGTACGGTCTGCCGGCAGCGGCTATCGCGATTTGGCACTCTGCTAAACCGGAAAACCGCGCCAAAGTGGGCGGTATCATGATCTCCGCCGCGCTGACCTCGTTCCTGACCGGTATCACCGAGCCGATCGAGTTCTCCTTCATGTTCGTGGCGCCGATCCTGTACGTTATCCATGCCATTCTGGCGGGTCTGGCGTTCCCGATCTGTATCCTGCTGGGTATGCGTGACGGTACCTCGTTCTCCCACGGCCTGATCGACTTTATCGTCCTGTCCGGTAACAGCAGCAAGCTGTGGCTGTTCCCGATTGTCGGTATCTGCTATGCGATCGTGTACTACGTCATTTTCCGCGTGCTGATTAAAGCCCTGGATCTGAAAACACCGGGTCGTGAAGATACCACCGAAGAGAGCAAAGCTGGCGCAACCAGCGAGATGGCTCCGGCTCTGATCGCCGCTTTCGGCGGTAAAGAGAACATCACCAACCTCGACGCATGTATTACTCGTCTGCGTGTTAGCGTGGCGGATGTAGCGAAAGTTGACCAGGCTGGCCTGAAAAAACTGGGCGCCGCTGGCGTGGTAGTGGCAGGTTCTGGCGTACAGGCCATCTTCGGTACCAAGTCCGATAACCTGAAAACTGAAATGGATGAGTACATCCGTAACAGTTAAGACGTAGTATCGGGGAGACTAAGGCAGCCAATTGGCTGCCTTTTTTACGTTACGAGGTGAGGTTTTCTGTGGCGATAACCCTGGAGATTGTCCGGCAAATGCTTAATCCCTCAGCAGCTAAGTCTATAGTTGAATAAGAAAAACGGCTTTCAGGTTGAAAGAGAGGGAGGATGTCGCTCATACTCTTATCTGAACCTGTGCGTCCGCGTTTATCTGCAGAAGCAGGCCAGCGTATGGGATAAAACTAATAAGGAATCAGTCATGGCAGAAGAAACGATTTTCAGCAAAATCATTCGCCGGGAGATCCCGTCGGATATTGTCTATCAGGATGAGCTTGTGACCGCTTTTCGCGACATCTCCCCGCAGGCGCCCACCCACATTCTGATTGTCCCGAATGTTCTGATTCCTACCGTGAATGACGTCACCACCGAACATGAGCTGGCGCTGGGCCGGATGATGACCGTCGCGGCGAAGATCGCCCGCGATGAAGGTCTTGCCGACGATGGCTACCGTTTGATCGTTAATTGCAACCGCCACGGCGGCCAGGAAGTTTACCATATCCACATGCATCTGCTGGGCGGTCGTCCGCTGGGCCCGATGCTGGCGCATAAAGGCTAAGGCCATGCTCAGGACCCTTTTGGGTGCCTGCCTGGCGGCGGGACTGCTGGCCGGATGTAGTTCACATCCGGAGATCCCGGTTTCTGACCAGCAGGCGCTGGTGATGGAATCGAGCGTGCTGGCGGCCGGGATCAGCGCCAGCGAGCCTGCCGTGGTGGCGACGGAGATCCAGGCCACTGCCTCCTCGACGCTGTATAACGAGCGCCAGCAGCCCGTCACCGTGCATTATCGTTTTTTCTGGTATGACGCCCGAGGTCTGGAGATGCACCCGCTGGACGCACCGCGCACCATCGTGGTCCCGGCACGCTCTTCGGTGACATTGTATGGTAGCGCCAATATCCTGGGGGCGCATAAGGCCCGCCTTTATCTTTATCTGTAAGGGGTAATTATAATGATGAAAATGTGTCGCTATGCGTTAATCACAGCACTGGCGATATTCCTCGCAGGTTGTGCGGGGTTACGTGAGAAGCCTGCGCCGGTCGAAGAGGCCAAACCGCAGCCGCAGCAGCCTGCGCAGCCGCAGCCAACGGTGCCGACTGTGCCGGCGGTTCCTGCCGTACCGTCGCAGCCGGGGCCCATTGAGCATCAGGATCAGCAGTCGGGCCAGCCGGCGCCGCGCGTGCGTCATTATGACTGGAACGGCGCGGTCCAGCCGCTGGTGGGGCAGATGCTGCAGGCCAGCGGCGTCAATGCGGGCAGCATTCTGCTGGTTGACAGCGTGAACAACCGCACCAACGGTACGCTGAATGCGGGAGAAGCCACTACCGCGCTGCGTAATGCGCTGGCCGGCAACGGCAAGTTTACGCTGGTCTCGGCGCAGCAGCTGGGGGTCGCCAAACAGCAGCTGGGCCTGTCGCCGCAGGACAGCCTCGGCAGCCGCAGCAAAGCCATGGGTATCGCCCGCAACGTGGGCGCGCAGTATGTGCTTTACTCCAATGCCACCGGCAACGTCAACGCGCCTGAACTGAAGATGCAGTTGATGCTGGTGCAAACCGGCGAGATTATCTGGTCAGGTAAAGGTGCTGTTCAGCAACAATAAGCTGACGCGCGATGAGCTCTTGTCGCGCTTCTTCCCCCGTTATCATCCTGTCGCCTCGCTGAGCCAGAATGGCCTCAGCGGCGGCAGTGTGATTATCAGCGACGGCGACCGGCGGCACGTGCTGCGTCAGCCGCACGACCCGTCAGCCGCTTCCTGTTATTTTCGCCGTCAGTATCGCGCGCTCCGCCAACTGCCTGCCAGGCTGGCGCCAGCCCCGCTGTTTTACTCACCCTGCTGGATGGTGGTGGAATATTGCGCGGGGGAGGTGAAAAGCGAGTTACCGGCCTGCGCGATGCTGTCAGACTTATTGTATGACGTGCATCAGCAACCGCGATTCGGCTGGCGTGTTACCCTCGCACCGCTGCTGGCCCAGTACTGGCAGACGTGCGATCCGGCACGACGCACGCCGCGCTGGCTGCGCTGGCATCAGCGGCTGCGCCGCCAGGGCGAGCCCCGTCCTCTGCGGCTGGCGCCGCTGCATATGGACGTCCATGCCGGCAATATTATCCACAGCGCATCCGGCTTGAGGCTGATCGACTGGGAATATGCCGGCGATGGCGATATCGCGCTGGAGCTGGCCGCGGTGTGGATTTCCCCTCACCAGCGCCGCCAGCTGGTGGCGGCCTATGCCCGGCGGGCGGCTATCGACGCGCAGCAGCTTTGGCGGCAGGTTGCACGCTGGCGCCCGTGGGTCTTGCTGCTGATGGCGGGGTGGTATGAAATGCGCTGGCGGCAGAGCGGCGATCGGCAATTTATCACGCTGGCAGATGAAATATGGTGTCAGTTAGACAACGAACGTAAAGAATAAGAGAGGTCAGTGTGGGCCCAGTCATGTTGGATGTCGAAGGGTATGAACTGGATGCGGAAGAGCGAGAGATTCTGGCGCATCCGCTGGTGGGAGGATTGATCCTCTTTACCCGTAATTATCACGATCCGGCGCAGCTGCGGGAGCTGGTGCGCCAGATCCGCGACGCCTCCCGGAACCATCTGGTGGTGGCGGTGGATCAGGAAGGGGGGCGTGTTCAGCGTTTCCGTGAAGGCTTTACCCGTTTACCGGCGGCCCAGTCTTTTGCCGCGCTGCTGGGGATGGAAGAGGGGGGCAAACTGGCCGCCGAAGCCGGCTGGCTGATGGCCAGCGAAATGATCGCCATGGATATTGATATCAGCTTTGCGCCGGTGCTGGACGTCGGCCATATCAGTGCCGCGATCGGCGAACGTTCTTATCATGAAGATCCGCAGAAAGCGCTGACGATGGCGCGTCACTTTATTGACGGCATGCACGCCGCGGGCATGAAAACCACCGGTAAACACTTCCCGGGGCACGGGGCGGTGACTGCCGATTCGCACAAAGAGACCCCGTTCGATCCGCGTCCGGCATCGGTGATTCGCGACCACGATATGGCGGTGTTCAAAAGCCTCATCGCCGAACAGCGTCTGGATGCCATTATGCCTGCGCATGTGATTTACCCGGAGCTCGACCCGCGCCCGGCCAGCGGCTCAGCGTACTGGTTAAAAACGGTGCTGCGCGGCGAGCTGGGCTTCGACGGAGTGATTTTCTCAGACGATCTGTCGATGGAAGGGGCGGCGATCATGGGCAGCTATGCCGAACGCGGTCAGGCGTCGCTCGACGCCGGTTGCGATATGATACTGGTCTGCAATAATCGTAAAGGCGCGGTCAGTGTGCTGGATAACCTGTCGCCGATCAAAGCAGAGCGTGTTACGAAATTGTATCATAAAGGTTCCTTTTCCCGTCAGGAGTTAAGGGATTCAGCCCGTTGGAAAACGGTGAGTGCCCAGCTGGAGCAGCTTCATGCGCGCTGGCAAGAGGCGAAGTCCGCGTAACGCTCTGTGGGGCGTTGTTGTCAGGTGAGGATGCGATGATTATCTATTTACACGGTTTTGACTCGAACAGCCCCGGTAACCATGAGAAGGTGATGCAGCTGCAGTTTATCGACCCGGACGTGCGGTTGATTAGCTACAGCACGCGTCACCCCAAGCACGACATGCAGCATTTGCTGAAAGAGGTCGATAAAATGCTGCAGCTTACCGCCGATGACCGGCCGCTGATCTGCGGCGTCGGCCTTGGCGGATACTGGGCGGAGCGGATTGGTTTTCTGTGCGATATCCGCCAGGCGGTGTTCAATCCAAACCTGTTTCCGCATGAGAACATGGAAGGCAAAATCGACCGCCCGGAAGAGTATGCTGACATCGCGACCAAGTGTGTGACCAACTTCCGTGAGAAGAATCGCGATCGCTGCCTGGTGGTGCTCTCCCGGCAGGACGAAGCGCTGGACAGCCAGCGTTCCGCCGACCTCCTGCACCACTATTATGAAATTATCTGGGATGAAGAGCAGACCCATAAGTTTAAAAACATCTCGCCGCACCTGCAGCGGCTGAAAGCGTTTAAAACCCTCGGTTAAGCCTTTTCCCCTGTCATCAAACCCGCGCCGTGTTCACCGCGCGGGTTTTTTTCATGTCTACACTTATTGGTTTCGCTGAAAAAATACGCGACAAAACTTGATGCATATCAATTTTGGTATGACCAATGCACCGTTCATGGTATTCTCGACGGTGCTGAATGGTTTCATTGACGTAACTTGTTGTTAAATAAAGGCTATTATCATAACTTTTATTTAACAATTGGTTAATAATTTTAGGGGTACACATGACTACGCCATTGAAAAAAATCGTAATTGTGGGTGGCGGCGCTGGCGGACTGGAACTGGCAACTCAGCTGGGGAAAAAGTTAGGGCGCCATAAAAAAGCGAAAATCACCCTGGTAGACCGTAACCACAGCCATCTGTGGAAGCCGCTGCTGCATGAAGTGGCGACCGGTTCTCTGGATGAAGGTGTCGATGCGCTGAGCTATCTGGCCCATGCCCGCAACCACGGTTTCCAGTTCCAGCTGGGTTCGGTGGTCGATATCAACCGCGAAGGGAAGACCATCACCCTCGGCGAGCTGCGCAATGAAAAAGGCGAGCTGTTGGTGGCTGAGCGTAAACTGCCGTACGACACGCTGGTGATGGCGCTGGGCAGTACCTCTAATGACTTCAATACCCCTGGCGTGAAAGAGAACTGCATTTTCCTCGACAACCCGCATCAGGCGCGTCGTTTCCATCAGGAAATGCTCAACCTGTTCCTCAAATACTCCGCCAATCTGGGTGCCAACGGTAAAGTGAACATCGCCATTGTCGGCGGCGGTGCTACCGGCGTGGAGCTCTCCGCTGAACTGCATAATGCGGTGAAACAGCTGCACAGCTACGGCTACAAAGGGCTGACTAACGAAGCGCTGAACGTCACGCTGGTCGAGGCGGGCGAGCGTATTCTGCCGGCACTGCCGCCGCGCATTTCCGGGGCGGCGCATAATGAGCTGACCAAGCTGGGCGTACGGGTGCTGACGCAGACCATGGTCACCAGCGCGGATGCGGGCGGCCTGCACACCAAAGATGGCGAATATATTGAGGCGGATCTGATGGTCTGGGCGGCCGGGATCAAAGCGCCAGATTTCATGAAAGAGATCGGCGGCCTGGAAACCAACCGTATCAATCAGCTGGTGGTCGAACCGACGCTGCAGACCACCCGCGACGCGGATATTTTCGCCATCGGCGACTGCGCCTCCTGTGCGCGTCCGGAAGGCGGCTTTGTCCCTCCGCGTGCCCAGGCAGCGCACCAGATGGCTACCTGCGCGCTGAACAACATCCTCGCGCAGATGAAAGGCAAACCGCTGAAGGCTTACACCTATAAAGACCATGGCTCGCTGGTGTCGCTGTCTAATTACTCCACCGTCGGCAGCCTGATGGGTAACCTGATGCGCGGCTCGATGATGGTGGAAGGGCGCATTGCGCGCTTCGTGTACATTTCCCTGTACCGTATGCACCAGATCGCCCTGCACGGCTACTTTAAGACCGGCCTGATGATGCTGGTCGGGCGCATCAACCGCATCATTCGCCCGCGCCTTAAGCTGCACTAATTGTTGTCTCTACCCGGAGCGCACCCTGGCGGTGCCTCCGGGCTCGTCTGCTGAAACGGCGGCGATCCCGCTCAGAATCCTCTGAATCCCTTTGATTTGCTGCGAATTCTCGCACTTTTCATCCGCTATCTGATTTGCGCCTTCCCGGGTCCGGTTGCAAAATTGTATCAACAGCAACAAAGGAGGATCTCCCGTGAATAAATCTATGTTGGCGGGTATAGGGATAGGCGTGGCTGCCGCGCTGGGCGTTGCAGCTGTCGCTGGTCTCAACGTGTTAGATCGCGGCCCGCAGTATGCGCAAGTGGTCTCCAGTACACCGATTAAAGAAACCGTGAAAACGCCGCGTCAGGAATGCCGCAATGTCACGGTGACCCATCGTCGTCCGGTCCAGGATGAAAACCGCATCGCCGGTTCGGTACTGGGCGCGGTGGCGGGTGGGGTGATTGGCCACCAGTTTGGTGGCGGTCGCGGACGTAGTGTAGCGACGGTCGTGGGTGCGCTGGGCGGCGGCTATGCCGGCAACCAGCTGCAGGGGGCGATGCAGGACAACGATACCTACACCACCACCCAGCAGCGCTGTAAAACGGTGTATGACAAATCCGATAAAATGCTGGGCTACGATGTGACCTATAAGATAGGCGATCAGCAGGGGAAAATCCGTATGGATCACAATCCTGGCAGCCAGATCCCGCTGGACAACAACGGCCAGCTGGTACTGAACAACAAAATCTAAAAACAGATTTGTGTAGTGATTAGCCCCTCAATCGCTCAGGCTGAGGGGCTTTTTTTATCAGAAGGTTAACGCGTAATTCAGACCAAAGGTACGGCCACGGCCTTTGTATTCGTACAGCGATGAACTGCCGTAGGTCGGGCTGTAGAGCAGCGGCGCCCGCTGGCCCCAGATGGTGACATAGTCTTCATTAAGCAGGTTTTCGATACTGAAGGTCAGTTTCCCCACCGGCAGCGCGTAACTGCCAATAAAATCAACGGTGTTATAGCCTTCCAGCTTGTTGCCGGCGGCGTCGCTGAGGTCAAACACCTGCTGGCTCTGCACGCGCAGGCTCCACGGATCCGGCGCCCAACCCACCCAGGCGGTGGCTTTGGACGGCGAGGCGAGGGTGACATCCCATTTTTGCCAGCGACCGTCGGTTTGCACCTGTGATTTCAGCACGTTGAAGTTGCCGCCGACGCTCCAGTCGCTGTCCGGAATAAAGTAATCGACCGCCCCCTCAACGCCATAAATACGCCGTTTGTCGGACTGAACGTCAATGGTCATGTCGGTGCGGTTGACGACGATGGTCTTATCTGACGTCGAGTAATACGCCGCCAGCTGGGTGCGCAGGTTATCGCCGGTGTATCGCCAGCCCAGCTCATACGAATTAACTTTGATCCCCTGCAGCGGCGAGTCACCGACATTGACGCTGGAAATCAGTGGCAGATGACCATTGACCGCCGCGCCGTATTTACCGATACCGTAGTATTTGCCAGGATCCGGTAGCTCGACGCCCTGCGAGAAGTTAAACCAGGTCTGCTGACGCTCGGTCAGATGCGCCACGATCCCGGCGTTAAACAGGAAGTTATCGTAGTCGGTTTTGCCGCCTTTGATGGCGTCGGCGGAGCGCGCTTTCCCGTTGGCGATATCCTGTTGCTGGGCGTAGCCGACAAAGTCGTCAACCCGATTTTCGGTCCACTGGTAGCGAACCCCGCCGCTGAGAGTAA
This sequence comes from Klebsiella sp. K-Nf6, assembly GCF_002806655.1. NCBI lineage: Bacteria > Pseudomonadati > Pseudomonadota > Gammaproteobacteria > Enterobacterales > Enterobacteriaceae > Klebsiella > Klebsiella sp. K-Nf6. Next base: position 94,157 of record NZ_PIBN01000018.1, read on the forward strand.
AGATATCGTTCAGATCGTAGCTAGACTGCAGGAACGGCGCGACGTTGGAGATGCTGTATCCCGGGTAGCGGCCGGTGGTGTAGATCGATTCGTTGTGCAGCCCGCCGGACGCCAGCGATTGCTGCAGATCGAAGAACATCTGGTTGGCATTGAAGGTCTCATGATCGGCGTCGAGACCCCAGGTGAGATCCCATCCTGCCAGCGGCTGACTGTTGAGGGTCAGCTTTGCCCCATACTGATCGGTATCCTGCTGCGACGAGGAGAAGCTACTGACCTGGCCTTTCGTGAGCGTCGGGAACGGATAGAAGGTGAGGGACTCATCGCGATAGTACACCTGACTCACCAGATTCTGGCCGAAGAAGTCGGCATCGGAGTACTGGAGGCTGATCAGGTGGCGTTCGGTGCCGGGGATACGGTCGGAGTTGAGCCCGTCGGTGGTGTACGCTTTGCCGCCGCTGGTGACCGCGGACATGTTCTTCCCGAGCCACAGGCCGTAGTCATCATCGCCCTGGCTTTTATAATACTGGGTGACAAGCTGTAGCTGGCGGTTGTCATCGATCTCAATCGTCCCCGTCCCCATGACGTCGAGGCGGTCAGAGTGCTGGAGCCCCGTTTGCGTGTTATCGAGGATCAGCGCATCATTATTGCCATCGTACCAGCCGCCGAAACGCTGATAGGCCACCGATAAGCGCCCGGATGCATGGTCTGTCCCGCCGCTGACGGCTGCCGCGATGCGCTCATCATGATCGTTACTGTTCGCAAACCCGCTCTTGCTGCCCACCTCGAGATCGACCTGGCGATCCTGTTGCCCTTTCTTGGTGACGATGTTGATAAGCCCGCCGGTACTGCCTCCGCCATACAGCGAGGTCGCCCCGGAGATTACTTCGATATGTTCGATGTTGAATGGGTCGATGGCGTCGAGCTGGCGACTGTCGGTGCGTGAGGAATTGAGCCGGACGCCATCGATCAGCACGACGATGGCGCGCCCGCGCATGTTCATCCCGTAATTGGTGCGCCCCTGGCTGCTCACATCGATGCCTGGGATCAACTGCGCCAGAACGTCTTTGAACTCTTTCCCGCCCTGGACCTGCTGCTCAATCTCCTGGCCCTCAATGACCCAGGTGGTTTGGGCCATTTCGGCCACGGTGCGATGGGTGCGGTTTGCGCTAACGATGATGCTGTCTTCATCAGACTGAGCCGCCAGCGCAGGCAGCGTGCTGACCAGCAGCAGAGGGTGGAGCACCCAGAGGCGCTTTTTCATATCCATTCCTTTTATGAGCAAGTTGCTTTGTCGTTGTTATAGGCCGACGCCGGGTCGGCATTAGTTACAATGCGAAACATCTGGAAAAACTCAAAAAAGGATTTTGCACATAATGAATATCGCAATCAATATCATTTGCGTTTATCTTTTGCGGGGAAAGACAATAGAAATCAATCTATTTTGTGTGGGTAAAGCGAACTGGAGAGCGGATCCGGCGGCAGAATACCGCCGGAAGCGGGCGCATCAGGACTCGAGGAGCTGCGGCCAGAGACGGAAGGTGGTATCGGTGATTTGCATCAGCTTATCGAAATCCGCGCCTTCCCGTGCGCTAATCGACATGCCCTGCAGTACACAGTTTAAAAACTGCGCCAGCTGCGCGACATCGCGGCCTGCGGGCAGTTCGCCCTGCGCTTGCCGCTGCTGCAGAAACTGGGTCAGCGCCTGCTCCTGCATCGCATGGCGTGACTTGATGGTATTGGCGATATCCGTCGAGGAGGCGGCCAGCGCGGCGGAGGTATTAATGATAAAACAGCCAGCCGGCGTCTCTTTGCTGGTAAAGCAGGTGGCGACCGCCGTGAAGTAATCCCGCAACGCACCGTCGACGGGTTTCCCCTCGGCAAACAGCACCGCTTCATGCTTCGCGGCAAAGCGCGAAATGTAACGATCCAACACTGCGCGGAACAGTCCTTCTTTATTCACAAATTCCGCATACAGGGTGGGGGCTTTTGCTCCTGTCGCCTCGACCAGATCGGCGAGCGAGGTCGCCTCATAGCCGTGCTGCCAGAAGAGTGTCATGGCTTTGTCCAGCGCCGCATCCCTGTCGAACACCTTCGGTCGGCCACGGCTTTTTTTGGCGCAACTTTGAACGTCAGTTGTCATGATGCCGTTGTACCTATGTTGGTTTGGTGAAAGGTCATTATAAAAATAAACGATCGCCGGGGCCAGCGCTGTTGGTTTAAAAATAAATAATTCATATGAGTATGAAATTTAAGCATTTTATAAATAGTTAAACGATCGTTATAAAAATGCGTTGACGTGTGATGTAGATCACATTACTATTTACCTATCGATCGTTAAGTTAATACTTACGACCCTACTAAAAAATTCATCTGCACAGGTATAATAATCATGAAAACCGTTAATACTCTGGCTATTGCCGCCGTTCTTAGCTCACTCTCTTTCGCCAGCTTTGCCGCTGTTGAGGTGCAGTCCACCCCAGCGGGTCAGCATAAAGTAGGCACCATCTCTGCTTCTGCCGGGACCAACCTGGGTTCGCTGGAAGACCAGCTGGCGCAGAAAGCAGAAGAGATGGGCGCCACCTCATTCCGTATTACTTCGGTAACCGGTCCGAACACCCTTCACGGTACCGCCGTTATCTACAAGTAAGCCCGATGCGTCGCTGCCCGGCCCCCTTCACCGGACAGCGATGAGTAAGACCCTGTTGTACCCCTGTTTGACCCTTGCCAACAAAAAACCCGCCATCAGGCGGGTTTTTTGTTTTCTGCAACATGAGACTACATCGACTGCGGGCCTGGCGCGAAATGACGGGTGACGTCAATGGGCATGCCCGAGCGGTAATTCATCGCACGCTCCATCACCGTCCCGTCGGTCTGCGGTGCCTGTTTGAACTCCGTCATGGCCGCGTTAAGCGTAATGGGCAGGGTCTGCGGGTCGTCATCGATATGCTCAGACAGCGGCTGATGGACCTCAACCAGACGGCGACCATCCGGCTCTACCGATACCTTGATCGGCGTGTTGATGATATTCACCTTAGTGCCTGGCGAGATGGCGTTGTACAGCGCCTTAATATCATTGTCGCGCAGACGAATGCAGCCGGAGCTGACGCGCATGCCGATGCCGAAATCGGCATTGGTGCCGTGCAGGAGATAGACTCCGCCATAGGCGGCGAGGCGGATGGCGTGATGGCCCATCGGGTTGTCAGGACCGGCTGGCACCACCGCCGGCAGCTCAATCCCCATTGCCTTGTAGCGGGCGCGAATGTTAGCGGTTGGCGTCCAGGTCGGATTGGCCCGCTTGTCGGACACGGTCGTGACCATCGTCGGTGTGATGGTGGTTCCACCCAGTTGGCCGATGCCGATCGGGTAGACGGTCACTTCATTCTTGCCCGGCGGGTAATAGTAAAGACGCAGTTCGGCGAGGTTAATCACCAGCCCTTCGCGCGGCGCATCGGGCAGCAGCGTCTGCAGGGGGATGGTCAGCACGCTGCCGGCGCGGGGAACATAGGGGTCAACCCCGGGATTGGCCTGCAGCAGGGCCAGAAAGCCGACATTGTACTTTTTGGCAATCGCCTCCAGCGAACCGCCGTTATCCTGCACCACATGGAACGTATTCTGACCTACCAGCCGGCTGCCCGGCGGGGGAAGGGGCCAGGTGTTGGCGCGCGCGGGCAGTGCCAGCGCGGCGACCAGCGCGACCAGCGCCAGCCAGAGCGTAACGGGGAAACGGTTTCTCATTACCATAACTCCAAAATATATAAGTGGTTATTTTTATATGAAAAGCAGATGAGATTATGGCGTGAGTCTGTGTGGGGAAATCCAGGCGGATTGCAAAATGTTTGTAAAGATTGCCAGGTATGTAGGAAGGGAGATACGGCTCGGGGGCCGTATCTCCTGCCAGTCAGGCGACGGCGTTCTCTTCCAGCTGACGCATAAACTGGCGAACCCAGTCCATCCGCGTTTTACGCTCTTCCAGATCCTGCATGAATTTCAGGCGCGTCGGCCCGTCCAGCCGGAAGTGCTGCGGCTGCTTCTGCAGCAGGCCGATCAACCACACCGGATTGACGTTGTTTTTCTCGTTGAACTCGACCACGCCGCCTTTTTCGTTGCTTTCCAGTTTGCGGATCCCCAGTTTCTGCGCCTGCTGACGCAGCCGGGCAATATCCAGCAGGTTGCGGGCGGCATCGGGCAGGCGGCCAAAACGATCGATCAGCTCGACTTTGATCTCCTCCAGATCGAGTTCGTTTTTGGCGCTGGCAATGCGCTTATAGAACGACAGGCGCGTATTGACGTCGGGGATGAAATCGTCAGGCAGCAGGGAAGGCATGCGCAGTTCAACTTCCGTTTGCTGGCTGGTGAGATCTTCCAGCGAGGGCTCGCGTCCGGCTTTCAGCGCATCGACTGCGTTCTCCAGCAGCTCCATATACAGAGAGAAACCGATGGTTTCCATCTGGCCGCTCTGATCTTCGCCGAGCAGTTCCCCGGCCCCGCGAATCTCCAGATCGTGGGTCGCCAGCGCAAAGCCGGCGCCAAGATCTTCCAGCGACGCAATGGCTTCAAGGCGCTTTTGCGCATCGGTGGTCATTGCTTTCGGATGCGGCGTCAGCAGCCAGGCATAGGCCTGATGATGCGAACGGCCAACGCGGCCGCGCAGCTGGTGCAGCTGGGCGAGGCCAAAATGGTCGGCGCGTTCGATGATGATGGTGTTGGCGGTGGGAATGTCGATCCCGGTTTCGATGATGGTGGTGCACACCAGCACATTGAAGCGCTGGTGATGGAAATCATTCATCACCCGCTCCAGTTCGCGCTCCCGCATCTGACCGTGACCGATGGCGATCCGCGCCTCAGGCACCAGCTCCGCCAGCTTGTCGGCGGCTTTCTGGATGTTTTCGACGTCATTAAACAGATAGTAGACCTGGCCGCCGCGCAGCGTTTCGCGCAGGATCGCCTCGCGCACGACCAGGGCGTCGTATTCGCGAACGAAGGTCTTCACCGCCAGACGACGGGCCGGCGGCGTGGCGATGATCGACAGATCCCGCATCCCGCTCATCGCCATGTTCAGCGTCCGCGGGATCGGCGTGGCGGTGAGGGTCAGGATATCGACATCGGCGCGCATCGCTTTGATGCGTTCTTTGTGACGAACGCCAAAGCGGTGCTCTTCGTCGACGATCAGCAGCCCCAGATCGCGTAGCTTCACTTCGCTCTGCAACAGTTTGTGGGTGCCGATTAAGATATCGATTTTGCCTTCCGCGGCCTGTTCGAGGATCTGCGCCTGCTCTTTAGCGCTGCGGAAGCGGGAGAGCATTTCGATGCGTATCGGCCAGTTGGCGAAGCGATCGCGGAAGTTATCATAGTGCTGCTGAGCCAGCAGGGTGGTCGGCACCAGCACCGCCACCTGCTTGTGGTTTTCCACGGCGAGGAAGGCGGCGCGCATAGCCACTTCGGTCTTACCGAAGCCCACATCGCCGCACACCAGGCGGTCCATGGCCAGCGGCTGGCACATATCGCTGAGGACGGCGTTAATCGCCTGCGCCTGATCCGGCGTGGTTTCAAACGGGAAGCCGTCGCAGAACAGCTGATACTGTTCGCGGTCGTGTTTAAAGGCAAAGCCTGCCTTCGCCGCGCGCTGGGCGTAGATATCCAGCAGCTCTGCCGCTACGTCGCGTACTTTCTCAGCCGCTTTTTGTCGCGCCCGGGTCCAGGCATCGCCGCCCAGCTTGTGCAGGGGCGCGTTCTCTTCCGCCCCGCCGGCGTAACGGCTGATAAGATGCAGGGAGGATACCGGAACGTATAGCTTGGCATCGTTGGCGTAGGTCAGCATCAGGTATTCGCCGGTGATGCCGCCGGCTTCCAGGGTGGTCATTCCCGCATAGCGGCCCACGCCGTGCTCCAGATGGACAACCGGCTGGCCGATATGCAGTTCGGCAAGGTTGCGAATGAGGATGTCAGGGTTGATGGTGCGGCGTGAATCCTGCCGACGGCGCGCCACGCGCTCGCCGAGCAGGTCGCTTTCGCAAATCAGCGCCAGGTCGCGCTGGCTGTCAATAAACCCGTGCTCGGCGGCGCCAATCATCAGATAGCGGCCATTGTCGGTGGCTTCTTCCAGACGCAGCAGGTGTTTTGGCGCAATTTTAATCCGCGCCAGCATTTCGCTCAGCGCTTCACGGCGACCCTCGCTTTCCACCGAGAAAATCACCGGGCCGCTAAAGGACTCGAGGAAGCGGCGCAGATTATCCAGCGGCGCTTTGTTTTGTGCCTGCACGGCGAGGTCCGGCAGCGTCTGGTAGCCCAGATTGGTATTCGCCGCTTTGTCCGCCAGGCGCTCGGTTTTCAGCTGTACGCGCGGCCATTTTTTCAGTTCGCCGAACAGCTCATCGCTGCGCAGCCACAGCAGTTCCGGCGGCAGGAGCGGGCGCATCGGATCGACGCCGCGGTTTTCAAAGCGAGCGCGGGCTTCATTCTGGAAACGTTCCGCGCTGGCCTCGAGATCGCCGGTGTTGACGATCAGCGTGCTGGCCGGGAAATAGCTAAATAACGGCGGCAGCGGCTCGCTGAAGAACAGCGGCTGCCAGTATTCGATACCGGCAGGCAGTGTCCCTTTACTGACCTGCTGATAGATATGCTCGGCATCGCGCTTCACCTCAAAACGGTCGCGCCACTGGCTGCGGAACAGCTCGATGGCGGTCTGGTCGGTGGGAAACTCATGCGCTGGCAGCAGGTTAATGGCCGCCACTTCCTCCAGCGTGCGCTGGCTGTCGACGTCGAACAGACGCAGGCTGTCGATTTCATCGTCAAAGAAATCGAGGCGGTAGGGCTGGTCGCTGCCCATCGGGAACAGGTCGAGCAGCGCGCCGCGGGTGGCATATTCGCCGTGCTCCATCACCTGATCGACATGGCGATAGCCGGCGCCCTCCAGCTGATCGCGCAGCGCATCGCGTGACAGGCGCTGACCCTTTTTCATCACCAGCGCGTGCCCGTGAAGGAAGCTGTGCGGACAGACGCGCTGCATCAGGGTGCTGACCGGGACGATCAGTACGCCGCGCTGCATGGTGGGTAACTGGTAAAGGGTGGCAAGACGGGAGGAGATGATGTCCTGGTGCGGCGAGAAGCTGTCGTAGGGGAGCGTTTCCCAGTCAGCCAGCCCCATCACCATGCTGTCGGTAAACTGCCTGATCTCGTCGTTCAGACGCAGCGCGTTTTGCATGTCAGGTGCCACCAGCACCACCGGGCCTTTGTGGCGTTCAGCCATCTCTGCCACCAGGGTAGCGCAGGCCGCGCCGGTCAACTCGCCAAGCTGGCGCAGATCACCGGCTTTGGCCGGCAATGAGTATCGATATTGTTCAGGCATAGACGGTTTCATGGTCTCTTGGGGATTCGCTCTGCCGATATGGAGGGCAACTCGCTGATATTCAATAGTGAGATTATCCGCGATTGGTCTGGATTCGCCAACCCGAATTGCCATCAGGTGTTGGTTCAACAAACATCCGGGTTGCGGATAAGCGTAAAGATATATCAGCAAGGTCTTATCTATCCGATTGTATTTGCTTGGTTTTTAGGATTATTGCTAATAAAGTCGTCAGGTATCAGTCATTTACGCTGCTCGTATTCGCTTATATACTCGGGCATCGGCTATCAGCAACCAGATGGATGACATGTACCAACCTGCCGCACTCTTTATCGGCCTGCGCTATATGCGCGGGCGCGCAGCCGACCGCTTCGGTCGATTCGTCTCCTGGCTCTCAACCATCGGCATTACGCTTGGCGTAATGGCGCTGGTGACGGTCCTGTCGGTGATGAACGGCTTTGAACGCGAGCTGCAAAACAATATCCTGGGGCTGATGCCGCAGGCCATTCTTAGCGCCAAACAGGGCTCGGTGAACCCTCAGCAACTGCCGGAGCGCGAGGCGAAACTCCAGGGGGTGACCCGCGTGGCGCCGATCACCACCGGTGACGTCGTCCTGCAGAGCGCGCGCAGCGTGGCGGTCGGGGTCATGCTGGGCATTGATCCGGCGCAGAACGATCCCCTGACTCCGTACCTGGTGAACGTCAAACAGAGCGATCTGCAGGCGGGCAAATATAACGTTATTCTCGGCGAACAGCTGGCGGGCCAACTGGGGGTTAATCGTGGCGATCAAATTCGTGTGATGGTTCCTTCCGCCAGTCAGTTTACGCCAATGGGCCGCGTGCCGAGCCAGCGTCTGTTCACGGTTATCGGCACCTTCGCCGCCAACAGCGAAGTCGATGGTTATCAGATGCTGACCAACATCGACGACGCCTCTCGTTTAATGCGTTATCCGCTGGGGAATATCACCGGCTGGCGCCTGTGGCTGGATAAACCGCTGCAAGTGGATACCCTGAGTCAGCAGACGCTGCCGCCAGGTACCCAGTGGCAGGACTGGCGCGAGCGCAAGGGCGAACTGTTCCAGGCGGTGCGCATGGAGAAAAACATGATGGGCCTGCTGCTGAGCCTGATCGTCGCCGTCGCGGCCTTCAACATTATTACCTCGCTGGGGATGATGGTGATGGAGAAGCAGGGCGAAGTGGCTATCCTGCAAACTCAAGGGCTGACGCCGCGGCAGATCATGGCCGTCTTTATGGTGCAGGGCGCCAGCGCCGGGATCGTCGGCGCGCTGTTGGGAGCCGTGCTTGGCGCGCTGCTCGCCAGCCAGTTGAATAATTTAATGCCAATTATCGGCGCCTTCCTTGACGGCGCGGCGCTGCCGGTGGCGATTGAGCCGCTGCAGGTTATTGTTATCGCCCTGGTGGCGATGGTGCTGGCCTTGTTGTCTACGTTGTACCCTTCCTGGCGCGCTGCCGCCACCCAACCCGCTGAGGCTTTACGTTATGAATAAGATCCTGCTGCAATGCGACAACCTGTGCAAACGCTATCAGGAAGGCAATGTGCAAACCGATGTCCTGCACAATGTCAGCTTCAGCATTGGTGAAGGCGAGATGATGGCCATTGTCGGCACCTCCGGCTCTGGCAAAAGTACGTTGCTGCATCTGCTCGGCGGCCTGGATACGCCCACCTCTGGCGACGTGATTTTCTCCGGCCAGCCGATGAGTAAACTCTCCACCGCCGCGCGCGCCGACCTGCGTAACCGCGAGCTGGGCTTTATCTATCAGTTCCACCATCTGCTGCCGGACTTTAGCGCGCTGGAAAACGTGGCGATGCCGCTGCTGATTGGCAAAAAGAAGCCAGCGGATATTGAACGCCAGGCGAAAGCGATGCTGCAGGCAGTCGGGCTTGAACACCGCAGCCATCACCGTCCGTCGGAGCTCTCCGGCGGTGAACGCCAGCGGGTGGCGATTGCCCGCGCGCTGGTGAATAAACCGCGGCTGGTGCTGGCGGATGAACCGACCGGTAACCTCGACGCTCGCAACGCCGACAGCATCTTCCAGTTGCTGGGCGAACTGAACGTCGCGCAGCGCACCGCGTTTCTGGTGGTGACCCACGACCTGCAGCTGGCGAAACGGATGAGCCGCCAGCTGGAGATGCGCGATGGCCGTCTGACCGCCGACCTGACCCTGATGGGGGCCGAGTAATGGCGTCTCCGTTATCGTTACTGATTGCATTACGTTTCAGCCGCGGACGGCGGCGCGGCGGCATGGTGTCGCTGATCTCGGTGATCTCCACCATCGGCATTGCGCTGGGGGTGGCGGTGCTGATCGTCGGCCTCAGCGCGATGAACGGTTTTGAACGCGAGCTGAATAACCGCGTGCTGGCGGTGGTGCCGCACGGTGAAATCGAACCCGTGAACCAGCCGTGGAATAACTGGCAGGAGGCGCTGGCGAAGGTGCAGAAGGTGAAGGGAATTGTCGCGGCGGCGCCCTATATTAACTTCACCGGCCTGGTGGAGAGCGGCAGTAATATGCGCGCCATCCAGGTGAAAGGCGTTGATCCGCAGCAGGAAACCCGGCTCAGCGCGCTGCCTACCTTCGTGCAGAATAACGCGTGGGCCGGATTCAAGGCTGGTGAACAGCAGGTGATTCTGGGTAAAGGGGTCGCCGATGCGCTGCACGTGAAGCAGGGGGACTGGGTGTCGATCATGATCCCTAATGCCGACGCCGACCATCAACTGCTGCAGCCAAAACGCGTCAGGCTGCATGTGACCGGAATTTTACAGCTGAGCGGCCAGCTCGATCATAGTTTTGCCATGATCCCGATGCAGGATGCGCAGCAGTATCTGGAGATGGGCAGCAGCGTGACCGGCATCGCCATCAAGGTCACCGACGTTTTCCACGCGAACAAGCTGGTACGCGATGCGGGAGAAGTGACCAACAGCTACGTCTACATCAAGAGCTGGATCGGCACCTATGGCTATATGTATCGCGATATCCAGATGATCCGCGCCATTATGTACCTGGCGATGGTGCTGGTGATCGGCGTGGCCTGCTTTAACATCGTCTCGACGCTGGTGATGGCGGTCAAAGACAAAAGCGGCGATATTGCGGTGCTGCGCACGCTTGGCGCAAAAGACGGCTTAATTCGCGCGATTTTCGTGTGGTATGGTTTATTAGCCGGATCGGTAGGCAGCCTGTTCGGGGTAGTGATCGGCGTGATCTGCGCGTTGAACCTGACGTCAATCATCAACGGCATCGAATACCTGATTGGGCATAAATTCCTCTCCGGCGACATCTATTTTATTGACTTCCTGCCGTCAGAACTGCACTGGCTGGACGTCTTTTATGTGCTGGTGACAGCACTGTTGCTGAGTTTGCTGGCCAGCTGGTATCCCGCCCGCCGCGCCAGCCGCATCGACCCGGCGAGGGTGCTGAGTGGCCAGTAATTTATCGTCATCGTCGGCTTTGCTGACGACACAAGAGGAATTGCTGAAATGTATTATGGATTTGACATTGGCGGCAGCAAGATAGCGCTGGGCGTATTTAATCAGGAGCGGCGACTGCAGTGGGAAAAACGCGTCGCCACGCCGAAAAGCAGTTATGAGGATTTTCTCCAGGCGGTGGAGGCGCTGGTCCGCGAGGCCGATGAGCGCTTCGACCAGCAGGGGTCGGTCGGGATTGGTATCCCGGGGATGCCGGAAACGGCAGACGGCACGCTGTATGCCGCTAACGTGCCAGCCGCCAGCGGCCGGCCGCTGCGCGCCGACCTTAGCGCGCGGCTGGGGCGCGATGTGCGCCTCGATAATGACGCTAACTGTTTTGCGCTGTCTGAAGCGTGGGACGATGAGTTTACGCAATACCCGCTGGTGATGGGGCTGATCCTCGGCACCGGCGTGGGCGGCGGCCTGGTATTGAACGGTAAATCGATTACCGGACATAGCTATATCACCGGCGAGTTCGGCCATATTCGCCTGCCGGTGGATGCCCTGGAGGTGGTCGGGCGCGATTTTCCGCTGCTGCGCTGCGGCTGCGGCCAGCTGGGCTGCATTGAAAATTATCTCTCCGGCCGCGGTTTCGCCTGGCTGTACGAACATTTTTACCAACACCCGCTCTCCTCGCCGGAGATTGTGGCGCAGTGGCAGCAGCACGATCCGCGCGCCCAGGCGCACGTTGAGCGCTATCTCGATCTGCTGGCGGTGTGTCTGGGGAATATACTGACCATTGTCGACCCGGATTTACTGGTGCTCGGCGGTGGATTATCTAACTTTACGGCCATTAGCGAAGGGCTGGCGCAACGATTGCCGCGCCATCTTCTGCCGGTCGCCAGGGTTCCGCGCATTGAGCGCGCGCGCCACGGCGATGCCGGGGGAATGCGCGGTGCGGCCTTCCTTCATCTGACCCATTAATCACAGAGGTAGCTATGCAGTCGCGCCGTTTACATCGATTGAGCCGTTTTCGTCGCAATAAACGTCGGTTGCGTGACCGTCTGCGTCAGCGGATTTTCTTTAGGGAGGACAGGATGAAACCTGAAGCGATGGCAAAACCGAGAGTGGTGGTGTTAACCGGCGCGGGCATATCGGCGGAGTCGGGGATCAAAACCTTCCGCGCGGCCGATGGCCTGTGGGAAGAGCATCGGGTGGAAGATGTGGCGACGCCGGAAGGCTTCGCCCGCGATCCGGCGCTGGTGCAGGCGTTCTACAACGCCCGTCGTCGTCAGCTGCAGAGTCCGGAAATCGCGCCGAACGCGGCGCATCTGGCGCTGGCGCGTCTGGAAGATCTACTGGGCGACCATTTCCTGCTGGTCACCCAGAATATCGATAATCTGCACGAGCGCGCCGGCAACCGCCGGGTGATCCATATGCACGGCGAGCTGTTGAAGGTGCGCTGTTCGTGGAGCGGCCAGGTACTGGAGTGGACCGGCGACGTCACCGCTGAGGACAAATGCCACTGTTGCCAGTTCCCGGCGGCGCTGCGTCCGCACGTAGTCTGGTTTGGCGAAATGCCGCTGGGGATGGACGAGATCTACAGCGCGCTGGCCGACGCGGATATTTTTATCGCCATCGGTACCTCCGGCCATGTCTATCCGGCGGCTGGCTTTGTGCACGAGGCGCGGCTGCACGGCGCCCATACGGTAGAGCTGAACCTGGAGCCCAGCCAGGTGGGCAGCGAGTTTGCCGAGAAGCACTACGGGCTGGCAAGCGAAGTGGTGCCGGCCTTTATCGATAAGCTGCTGCAGGAAAACCCGCTATAAACTGAAGCCGCCTGCCGGTAGCCAGGGCCCTGGCCACTGATTCCGGCAGCGCTGCTGACAAGGATGAAACGTCATGACAGGAGTCAGACCATGCACAATCCGCTGGTTATCGAAGCGATCATGTTGATCGCGGCCATTCTCGTTGGCGTCTGGAGCCAGCGTGCTTTACCACTACACGCCGATAGCCGACCGATCCTCTTCCTGCTGTGTCTGTTCGTCGGCACTGGCAGCGCGTTGTGCCTGCTGCTGGATATCTTAGCCCTGCTGTTCACTGGTCAGGTCGCGACAGGTAGTGTGCGGATATACGGCCCCATGCTGCTGCTGGTGGTGTTGTGGAAACCTCTCAACTGGGTTGTCGGCATCATTGAAGATTTTGTGCAGCGGCGAGCCGAAAAAGGGAAGGGCAAAGGCCAGCGTGACGGTGGACGACGCTGATCCGCCGCCTGCGCTGTGGCTTATTTATAGCGCCTTTTGCATATTAATGACCGAACGGGCGTTCGAGGCGCTGGTAGCCAGCACATCGATAACCCCGGTGCGTAATGCCCCCAGGATCGCCGTCGCTTTCGTGCTTTCGGAGGCGATAGCGATGACGCAGGGAATGGCCCGCAGCTGTTCGAGACTTAAGCCAATGACCCGGTCATTCATCACCGTATCGACGGGTTTGCCCTGAATATTGAAAAAGCTGTACCCCGCCAGATCGCCCACCACCCCCTGTTCCTGACGCGCGGTGGCAATTTCCTGCGGCGTAAACCAGCCGAGCTGGACCATAAAACTGTTTTCATTCATATCGCCGAGGCCAATGATCGCCACGTCAGCTTTGCTGGCCTGTTCGAGCGTGGCCTTAATCAGGCGGTTTTGCATAAAGGCGGCGCGCAGCTCCGGGGTTTCCACATAGGCCGGGGCGTAAAGCGTTTCGCTGAAGCCGTTAAATTTGCGCGCCAGATTCCGGCTGATGTGGTCGGCGTCGATCAGCTGATTGTCGCGCTTGGTTCCGCCGATGCCGCAGATAAAGCGGCAGTGGCGCTCAGGAAACACGCCGACGTGATTCGCCACCGCGGCCACATTGCGCCCCTGACCAACGGTGACGGTCATATCGTTTTTTAACACCCCAGCCAGGTAGTTACTGACCAGGGCCGCCACCTGCTGGCGCTGTTCATCTTCATCATGGTGATCCAGGGCAATCAGCGCGCGCTTAATGCCAAAGTGCGAAATAAACTGCTGCTCAATCTGGGAGCTGAAGACCGGATGGTATTTGACGCTGATCTCAACAATCCCTTCCTGGCGCGCTTTTTTCAGCAGGCGCCCGACTTTGATACGCGAAATGCCGAATCGTTTGGCGATCTCTTCCTGCGTTTGTTCCTGATCGTAATAAGCCACCGCAATTTCAGTGAGCAGGGCGTAATCTGAGTCTTGTTCAATCATGGCCTGGAATTTCCATCTCTGGTGTCCCTCTTATATTACTGCGCCTGCAAAATAAATTCCTGTGTAACGCGTTGAACAATGTCGCAATAGCCTTGTGCGTCCCAGGCCGCGCGGCCGATAAACAAGCCATTGATCTCCTGTTGGCGCAGCAGTTCCACCGCGTTTTGCAGCGTAACGCTGCCGCCATAGAGCAGTGGGATACGGATCCCCGTCTCATGACCAAACCGCTCGCAAAGCGCCTCACGCAACGCCTGATGAATGACGCCCGCCTCCTGCGGTGAAGCGGGCGTACCATGTTCGCCAATGGCCCACACCGGTTCATACGCAATCAGGGTCTGCAGCGCTTGCTGGTGGCTCAGGCCATACAGGGCGATCTTCATCTGCCGCACCACGCTTTCACGCGACACCTGCCAGCGTTTCTCCTCGGCGCTATCGCCAATACAGATCAGTGGGCGCAGGCCATGACCTAAGGCGCTATGTACTTTTCGATTAATCGCGGCATCGCTTTCATTAAAGGCGGCGCGTCGTTCTGAATGTCCCAGCTCAACAAGCGTGGCGCCGGTTTCTGCCAACATGGCCGCCGAGATTTCCCCGGTCCAGGCGCCCTGATCCGCTTCATGCATATTCTGCGCGCCGGTCAAAAGTGGTAACTGATGCATTTGCAGAAAATGGCTGACGGGTTGGATAGCGGTGAAGGGGGGAATGACGAAGGGCTGAATAGCAGGGTGACAGCCCTCTGGCATCCGCGCTGCCAGCGTTTCGCACCAGGCCATGGCCTGCGACAGCGGCTTATTCATTTTCCAGCTGGTTCCTAACCATATCGGGGTCATCTTTGCTTCTCCTCTTAATAAAATCAAACACTTGCCAAATGTGGGTGTTATACCCTGTATTGAGATTGAACTTTTTATCAGTACATGAACATATGTTAGATCACATTTTTCGATGAAAAAAATCTATGAATTTTTTTATGTGATCCTCATCACTAATGGCGGCTCATTCATCAGGTAATGTTTTGAGCATATGATTTGACTATGAACATATGAACAATCAACTGAGACAAGAGAGGCGCATGATGTCAGCAGAGAAAAAACCCGTTGTGGCGATTACCATTGGCGATCCGGCAGGGATCGGCCCAGAGATCACCGTGGCCACCATGATGGACAAAAGCGTGTATGACGAGTGCAAACCGTTCCTGATCGGCTCGGTACCGATTATCAGCCGGGCGATGAAAATCATGGGCTGCGATTTTGCTATCCATAAGATTGCCCATCCGCAGGAGGCCCGTTTCAGCTGGGGGACGCTGGATGTCCTGGAAACCGGCGACTACGACTGCGACAGCATCGAATGGGGCAAGGTGCAGAAGCTGGCGGGGCAAATGTCGCTGGATTATGTGATGAAGTCGATTGAACTGGGCAAAGCGGGGCTGATCGACGTGGTCTCTACTGCACCAATTCATAAGGAAGCCATCAAGCTGGCAGGATGTAAGCTCCCGGGCCATACCGAAATCTATCAGGTGGAAACCCAATCTGATTACGGTCTGACCATGTTCCACGTCCACAACCTGCGCGTCTTCTTCGTGAGCCGCCATATGGCGCTAAAAGCTGCCTGTGACTATGCCAATAAAGCGCGGGTGCTGGCCTGCGTTCAGCAGATCCATCATGAATTTACTGCCCTTAACATCAACAATCCGCGCATTGCCGTGGCCGCCCTGAACCCGCATGGTTCCGACAACGGTCTTTTTGGTCACGAAGAGGCAGACAATCTGATCCCGGCGGTGAAAGCGGCCCAGGAGATGGGGATCAACGCTATCGGGCCGGTACCGGCCGATTCCGTGTTCCATCTCGGCAAACAGGGGCGCTACGACGCCATTCTCTCGCTGTATCACGATCAGGGGCATATCGCCTGCAAAACCCTCGACTTTGAACGTTCGATCACTATTACCTTCGGCTTGCCGTTTATGCGCAGCTCCGTTGACCATGGGACGGCGTTTGATATCGCCGGTACCGGTAAGGCGGGTACCGTCAGTATGCTGGAGTCGACGCTGGTGGCGGCCCGTTACTGGAAAATGAAGCATCAATAATCGCTGAGGTTCATGCGAATCACGAGGACAGAGAAATGGAAAAACATCTGTTGATTAGCAAGGGCTGTAAGGGCTGGGGTGGGCCTCTGACTATCACGCTGGGTCAGGGGAAAAAGATTGCGTACATCACCGGGGGGATCCGTCCCCCCGTCGTCGACCGCCTGAGCGAACTGACCGGCTGGCCCTCCATTGATGTATTCAAAAATGGCGAACCGCCGGCAGAAGAGATTGGTTTAATGGTCATCGACTGCGGCGGCACGTTGCGCTGCGGACTCTATCCGAAGCGGGGAATTCCCACCATTAACCTGCATCCCACCGGCAAAAGCGGCCCGCTGGCGGAATTTATACACGAAGGGATCTACGTCTCCGGGGTGACGCCTGCCTGCATTGAGATGGTCTGGCCACAAGGGGAAGGCGGAAAGCTTGGGATCGTGGCTGACGATTTGACCGGGGCGACCACCGTCGGGGTGCTGCTGGCGCGCAGCGGTTTAAAAACCGCCGCGTTTTTCGATACCGAATCCTTCTCCCGCAATGAGGTCGAGTATCCGGCGATGGTCGTCAGCAGCGACAGCCGCCCGTTGCCGAAAGCGGAGGCCCAGCATAAAGTGAGCGCTGCGGTGAAACAGCTGCAGGCTCGCGGCGCGCACTACTTCACCAAGCGGATTGATACCACGCTGCGCGGCGGCATCGGATTTGAAATCGATGCCATGCTGGAACAACTGCCGCAGGAGACGGTGGCGGTTGTGGTGCCGGCGATGCCGCAGTCACGGCGTATTCTCGTTGGCGGTTATTCGGTGATTGATTCGGTAGCCCTGTCGCGGACCGATGTGGCTCGCGATGTACGTACCCCGGTCACCGAGTCGTGGGTGCCGGGACTGTTGGCGGCGCAGACCCATCATCAGGTCGGGCATATCGCGCTGACGTCGGTGATGAAAGGCGAAGGGCAAATCCAGCAGGATTTGCAGGAGCAACAGCAGCGCGGCGTGCGGGTGATAGTGGTCGATGCGATTACCGTCGACGATGTTGATGCCATCGCCGGGGCAGTAGTGGCCCTGAACTGGAACGTGCTGGCCGTCGATCCGGGGCCCTTTACCGAACGGCTGGCGGTTCGTCGCGGCTTGATGCGCGAAGCGCGGAGCAGCGCGCCCACGAGCCTGACCGCGGACAGTCAGCGCGGCTCGGTTCTGATCGTCGCCGGCAGCGCAACGCCAGTAACCAAAAAGCAGCTCCAGTATTTGATCGCCAGGGATGACCGGGTCTGCCATATCCCGGTTGATGCCGAGCTGTTGGTTGACAGGAAAAACGCTGCTGAGATTGAAGTCAATCGCGTGGTACAGCATGCCCGACAGTGCGTTCCGGCGCAGCACAACGCGCTCTTTGTTTTTGAATCCGCGTTGACCGGGCGGTTGCTAAACCTCCAGGAAGAGGAGCAGAGATTTGGTCTGGCCCACGGTGAGGCTGCGCAAAATATTAACCACGGATTGGGCAGTATTGTACGCGAGGTGCTTAACTGTGCGTCGGGTGAAATTAAAGGATTGTATATGACCGGCGGTGACACCATGGTCAATGTACTAAAAGAGCTGGGCGCGACCGGAATAGAAATGATTGACTATGTCATCCCGCAAACCGATATGGTGCGGATTATTGGTGGTGATTATGCCGGCCTAATTTGTGTCGGAAAAGGAGGGTTAACCGGACCGGAAGATATTATTAGCATCATTGTTGACCGAATTTATCAAGAAGCACAGCAATAACCCAGTCATCTAATAAATAATAAACGACGTAATGGTCGTCAGGGTAGTATTGCGTCGTTATCTCTGTTGAATCTTAATTTAAGAGTTACCCTATGAATATTAATATACTTGAGAAAATGAACAAGGTGCCGGGTGGGTTAATTATTATTCCACTGTTGGTGGCCATATTGATTAATACTTTCGCGCCCCAAGTGCTCAGCATTGGCGGCCCGACCACCGCCTTATTTAAAGTCGGATCCAGTGCCATGATGGGCATATTTTTGCTCATTTGCGGAACCTCGATCAATATCCGTCAGGCCGGGTTGCCGCTCTATAAAGGCGCCGTGCTGCTGTTTCTCAAATGTTTGGCCGGGGCCCTGGCGGTATGGGCTGCGGGAACGTTGTTTGGCCCGAGTGGTTTTCTCGGTATATCGACCCTGGCGCTGATTGCCTGCCTGACCAGCTCGAACAGCTCCCTCTATATCGCATTGTGCAGCAGCTATGGCGATGCCAGTGATGCCGGGGCGATCTCCGTGTTCTGCATCAAGGATGGTCCGTTTGTTACCATGATGGTGCTGGGCGTCAGCGGCCTGGCCAATATTCCCTTCGCCGCGCTGCTGTCGATGCTGATTCCACTGCTGATTGGCATGCTGTGGGGCAATCTGGACGAACGTTTTAAACAGTTATGCGCCGCGGCGCAGCCGCTGGTGATCATTATTATGTCGTTCGCCATCGGCGCCAATTCCAGTATCAATACGGTGTTCACCGCCGGGTTGTCCGGGATCCTGTTGGGGATTATCTCCGCGCTAACCGGGATTGTGTTCTACTTTATCTACAACCTGTTTTTGAAGAAGAAAAGTGCGCTGGGCGCCGCGCTGGGAACCACCGCCGCCAGCTCAGCGCTGACGCCGGCGATGGTTGCCCAGGCGGATCCTTCTCTGGCGATGTACGTGGATGCCGCCACCGCGCAGCTGGCGACGGCGAGCATTATCACCATGATCACCGCGCCGATACTGGTCGCCTGGTTTGATAAACGGCTGAAAAAGCGGGCGCCAGCCGCAGAGCCTTTGAAAGACGCGAAAAGTGAAGAGAGCGTGACATTATCTTCCCCTGCCGCCAAAGGACATAAATAGCATGAGCGTGCCGTTGTATTCATTACGAATTACCGCCGTCGGGGAATACGTTGAGTGCTCTTTGCGGGAGCAGCGGCTTATTTTATTCTCCGATGCCGTTCCCGACGATATTGCGAGTTATTGCGCCGTACACCAGGCCAGCGAACTGACCGCCGAGTTAGCGCCAGGTCAGCGAATGAAATTAAATGATAAAAATTATCGGGTGACCGCGGTAGGTAGTGTGGCAACGGCAAATTTACGACAGCTTGGCCATATCACGCTAAATTTTGATGGCGCAGATATCGCTGAATTACCCGGGACGGTACACCTTTACGGCGAACCACCACAAATTATTCAGCCCGGCGACCAAATTTCGTTTTACCCGAATTGTCATTAAGACGTACTGTTAAATTAAGGAAATAACCATGAAAACAATCGCTATTGGTGCGGATGATGCCGCCTATGCTTTTCGCGATACTATCGTCGCTTATTTGAATGGGCTGGGAATTAACGTCGCGGATTACAGCAGCGATAAACGCCAGGGGAGTACCGTTTATCCGGATGTTGCCCATGCGGTGGCGATGTCGATTAAACAGGGCGAACACGAGCGCGGCATTCTGATCTGCGGTACCGGCATTGGGATGAGTATTGTGGCCAATAAAGTCCCCGGGGTCCGTGCCGCCCAGTGTCACGATACCTTCTCCGCTGAGCGAGCGCGTAAAAGTAACAACGCGCAGATTATTACCCTCGGCGCGCGGGTGATTGGCACCGAGCTGGGTAAAAAAATCATTCAGGCGTGGCTTGAATCCGAATATGAAGGCGGCGGATCCGCGCCCAAAGTGGAACGTATTGATTATTACGAACACCAGCATGCCAGAGATTAACCTCCGCAGTCGTAAGATAAGGAACAGATGATGAGCCAGTTAGACGAACTGAAAAAATACACCACGGTTGTTGCTGATACCGGCGATATTGAATCGATTAAAAAGTTTGCACCCCAGGATGCGACCACCAACCCCTCGCTGGTGCTGAAGGCCGCGCAGCTGCCGCAGTATCAGCCGCTGATTGCCGATGCGATTGGCAAGGCACGCCGCCAGGGAGGCAGCGTAGAAACACAATTGATTAACGCCTGCGATCAGGTGGCAGTGGATATCGGCAGCGAGGTGCTGCGCCATGTGCCCGGGCGTATCTCCACCGAAGTGGATGCCCGCTTTGCCTGGGATCGCGGGATGTGCGTCGCGAAGGCGCGCAAGCTCATCCAGTTATATGAAAAAAATGGCATTGGTCCCGAGCGGATTCTAATTAAGCTCGCCGCCACCTGGGAGGGCATTCGCGCTGCCGAAGAGCTGGAGCAGAGCGGTATAAACTGCAACCTGACGCTGCTGTTCTCTTTCGCTCAGGCCAGGGCATGCGCCGAAGCGGGCGTCTTTCTCATCTCGCCCTTTGTGGGCCGCATCTACGACTGGTATCAGAAGCACCAGCCGCAGTCAGCCTATCAGGTGGACAGCGATCCGGGCGTGGTCTCCGTGCGCCAGATTTATCAGTATTACAAATCCCATGGCTATGACACGGTGGTAATGGGCGCCAGCTTCCGTCGTATTGAGCAGATCCAGGCGCTGGCGGGCTGCGATCGCCTGACCATCTCTCCGGCACTGCTGGACGAGCTGGCGGCCAGCGAAGGGGCGCTGACCCGCCAGTTGGCCCCCGGCTGCGTGACGGAAACCCGTCCCAGCCCGATGACGCAGGCGGAGTTTCTCTGGCAGCATCATCAGGATCCCATGGCAGTGGAAAAACTAGCGGAAGGGATCCGACTGTTTGCTGTCGATCAGGTGAAACTGGAACAACAGATTCAGCAGATGCTGTAAGCCGCAGGGATAAAGACTGATGAAGACGACAAAAACCATTCGCAGCCAATGCGCCAACGCGCTGCGCGCCCTGAGCATGGACGCTGTACAGAAAGCCAAATCCGGCCACCCGGGGGCCCCGATGG
>NZ_PIBN01000019.1:0-111087 GCF_002806655.1 Klebsiella sp. K-Nf6
TCAACGGCAGCGCTTGCTGCGACCGTTCCGGCCGCGCCGCTTTCACCGTGCCGGCGATAAAGCTACCGGCACTCTGATGGCGCCACGCCGTTCCGTCGTGTCGGGTGTGTTCATTCTCATCCCTTCCCCTGGTGAGTCATCTCTCGTCCGTTCCCCGGCGAAGGGCTGGTCGTAGCACCGCCGTGTCGTCACCCAAGGGGTAAATAAACTCCGCCAAAAACTTTTTGCCAGGGACCGCAAAAACTTTTTGTCTCCGCCCCTTGTTCTCCTCCTTACGACGTTGCTCCTTTGCCCTTTGCCGCCAGGGAACTCACCGAGAGATGGATTAACCACCAGACCAGAGGAAAAGCAGAATGAACACACAGAACGTCAACGTCAAAACCGCCACCAAAGAATCTACCGAAAGATGGGTTGAAAACCTTCTGGCCAACGCGATTAGCGAGCAAAAGAGCCTCCTTATGTATCTGGCGGAGCTTAAAAACAAGCGCCTGAGAGAAAGCGAAAGAAGTGAACTGGTATGGGGCACGTTGATGCGCATGGCTGATAACGTCCTGGGTGCGGGAGTGGTTGACTGGCACGCTGACGTTCTGCAGGTGCATTTCGGCGTTGCACAACCGTGGCTTCAGTCCCGGAAACTCGTTGAGCTTCTTTATGGTGATATCGGTGAGGAAGCGTGGAATGACGCACGCAAATACATTGCTGACTCAATGCGCGCTGAACGCCTTATGCCATGAATCTGCTTTTTTACCCAACATCTGGCGGTCCGGGGGCCGCCGGTGATCCACATAAGGAGAGATGTATGAACTTACACCTGATCGAATCCTCTGCAGTCCTGGGAATGCAGACCACCGCAGAGGCAGAACGTGCGTACTGGTTGAGTCGCCGTAACGATGCGGTGAAAGCACCGGAAGAAATCGACGTTCATGCCTTTCACGAGGCGCTGGGCCTGATGTATCCGCTCAACTGGTCAACAAGTGAGAACGGCGAGTGGGAAACGTTCATGCTGCAGGAGATGGTCTGCTGTGACGTGACAGAGATATACGCCCGCTACGGAGCCAGATATTTCCGGCTGCGGGATGTGTGCAACCTGAGCCATGCGCAGATTACAACGCGCATTAAGGAGGAATTTAACCTGTTCCGGAAATGAAAAAAGCAGGGAAAACCCTGCTTTATCCACGCCGTAAAAGTCGCGGTAACGATTTTTTCGGCTGTTCAAATTAACTTAGAGGTACATATGAACCTATCTATTCTTTCACCTTCCACTGAGGCTGTAAAGCCCCGCCGTCATCAGCGCAACCTGCGGGACGACATCGCCGCACAGGAGATTGACCCGGCGCTGAAGGCTTTCGGGCGGCATATTGCCCGGAGCGTTCGCAAGGGGCGTGGTGTCCATATCCCCGCGATGAACAACACCGCCTTCGGGCAGGTGCTCCGCACGCTTGAACTCAAACGCGCATGTAACTGATAAGGTGAGCCGCTCCTTCGGGAGCGGCAACAGCGGAGATAATGCTATGTCACAGCTGAGTTTTGCCGATGTGTTCAATATGGCCAGAGAAACTGCGGATAACAGCCCTGTCATTCAGGCAGGGCAGCAGATCGCGGAACAGGTGCCTGCGGTTCATCGTATGATGAGCGAGCAGTACAGCCGGGGCCGTTTTATCAGCCTTTTTAAGGATACGGGCCGCCATCTTGGGCGCTGGGAAGTGTTCAGTGATTTTCTGTCACTCGCCGCCAGTGAGCTGGATATGGCCCGGATAAGAACGCCGGAGAGCATGGAGCACTGCCGGAAAATCTGCGCCCGGTACGAGGCCACCGACATCGCGAACATGCAGGAAATGTTCTGCCTGATGGTGTGTGCGCTGGAGGCGAAATTTCATGATTTTCTCGGTGCCATTTTCATGGAGCTTGAACTCGGAGATAACTTTCGCGGGCAGTATTTTACCCCGTATTCAGTGCAGTGTCTGATGGCGCGGATGCTGATGCCAGGCGTCAGAGACACTATCCGCCGGGAAGGGATTGCCACCGTCAGCGATCCGGCGTGTGGGGCTGCCGGGATGCTGATCGCCTATGCAGAGTGCCTGCTTGAAGCGGATATCAACCCCTCCATGCACATGTTCGGCAGCTGCATTGACATCGATCCGGTGGCGGCCGATATGGCATTCATCCAGCTGTCACTGCTGGGGATAGCGGCGGAAGTGGTGACGGGCAACACGCTCACGATGCAGATCCGGCGGGTGAGGTATACCCCGGTTTTCTACCTCAATGACTTTGAAAAACGACTGGCAGATCTGCGCCGGTTCAGGGCTATGCGGGACTTTATGCGCGGAATACAGGAGGCCGCGTAAATAACCGGAAGGGCAGGGGATAACCTGCCCGACTGCGCTGAAAGGCCGCAGCGCCTGTGGCGCTGAATAATACCGGCTGCGCTACGCGCCGCCCGTATTACTCCGGCGCGGTATTATCTCATCAATATTCTTTATTCATCCCTGTTACATCGCTTCCGCTATTCTGCTGTGTATCTTTTCCGCTATTTATCTCTGATGAAAGATTAAATAAATACTGACCCGGGCGTCGTCCCTGTCGGGACACGGCTGTCGTGAACAGAGCCAGCAAGCTGTCTCTGCCCTGTCGGGCTTCCATCCTGACGCAAATTCAAAATCTCGCTTGCTGCATCCTTATCAGGATGCGCCGCTCTCACCGTGGCGATAAATACCCGCCACTCCAGGGCCTGAACGAGAATCCGATAAACACCGGATTGACGTTCAGGGTTGTGCGCATTCTCACTCCTGCTCGATATCGCCCGACTTCATCTTTCGCGGAGGGCTGCTTTTAGCATCAGCCGTGGAGGAAATAAAGGGGTATATAAACGCCGCGCGCCCCTTTATTTCCTCCCCGTCGGCTGCAAATTGCCCTTCGCCGCTCAGTGATGAAGTCGAACGATTTAATAAACCGCGAAGGAGAAAATCAGTATGCGCACAATGAAAGTCAACACCGCCACTCGTGAATCAGACGAACAGTTTAAAACAGATAAATATCTGCGCAGTGCCGTAACCAATGGTAAAGCTCGCCTGGATTTTATCCCGGAGCTCTTTTTTACGCCGTTAGCCGATACTATGGCCGCGAACTGGTTACGCCAGCATTCTGAATACGACGGCGGTTCCTGGTCTTACTGGGTTATTCCACAGGGTGTCGGCGGGAATATTGCACCCAACAGCATCCAGTTCATTACCACGCAGACCGGATATATCGCACCTGAAGGTGAGCAGCGTTACAGGATGTGCATCCCGGGAAATTATTTCGAAGGTGAGGTCAGCGCTGATGCAGCAGGCATTATTGCCACGCTGATGATTATGAACAGGCTGTCATGGCACGTGGCTGAAATGGGGCCGCAATATGACCAGATCTGCAGGCGTCTGGTTTCACGGCAGGATGCACTGAAGGATTATATCAGCATTATTCATCATCCCGAACGGCATTTAATATGGCGGGCAATTGATTAATCACTTCCCTGTTCTGAAGACCTCAGGAATGAGGTCTTCATTTTGTTGTTAAAGATGACTGGCCGGCATTTTTATTTTTCTTGATAGCCAGGTAGATGGCCTCAATCTTCCTGGCGTACTCCAGTCGTCGCATGGCCTGCCTGTCCGTTCTCCGGAACCCGGCGTTGTAGGCGCCGACTGCCTCCCAGCTGACTCCCCATTTTTTAAAAGCCAGTGCCAGATAATAAGCACCGGTGTAAATATTCAGACAGGCATCAGTCAGAAGGTGTCCCGGTTTAATACCGTACTGCGACAGTTCACCCTGGTGTTGCGAGTCGATCTGCATCAGTCCGGCACCGTAGCCAGCTCCCGGGTTTTTCCCGATGGCATTCACCTTCCATTTAGACTCCTGCCATGAAATAGCCCGCAGCAGATCGGGATCTATTCGATAGTCCCGTCCTGCCATATCAAAACAATCCGCAGACCAGGCAGGCATGGAAATTAAAAGCAGGGTGGCTAATACCAGTTGTTTTCTCAAAAGACTCCCTCCGGGTCGATTCCTGCAAATACGTTAACCCAGACCAGAACCAGACTCAACAGATATGCACTCCTCACCACAAAATCACCACACACTACGCAAAATTAAAATTTTGCAGATTTCACTTTAGCTTCAGTGGCTTAACTGTAGTTATATTACGTTATGTTATTTTTATTTATATATATGTGAGTTGCCGGCGAGTCAGTAGTAAGTCGTCGGTAAGTCTATAGCGACTCATTTATGACTCACTCATTTATAATCATATATTTAAAGCGACTTAACTCTAGACTTAAGTCGCCATGTGACTCGTAATGCAACTTTCTTAGACTCTAGACTTAAGTTTAGAGTTGTAAAGAAGGTAAACTCGCGTTATCTTCTCGCCATAATAACTTGCTTGATGCTGTTTTTAATAAAGGAACCGATATGGCCAGGGTACAAGCTTATGCTAGTGATGAAGTTGCAGAGAAAATTAATGCAATAGTGGAAAAGCGAAGGGCTGAAGGGGCAAAGGAAAAGGATGTCAGTTTTTCAAGTGTCGCTTCGATGCTCCTTGAATTAGGGCTTAGGGTTTATGAGGCTCAAATGGAAAGAAAAGATTCAGGGTTTAACCAAACTGAGTTTAATAAGATTTTGCTTGAGAATGTCATGAAGACTCAGTTTACCGTATCCAAACTTTTGGCTATTGGCTCTCTAAGCCCTCATGTTACAGGTGATGAACGATTCGAGTTCCGCAGCATGGTGAGTAACATTCGAGAAGATGCAAAAGATGTTATTTCTCACTTCTTCCCCGAGCAGGAAGAAGAGTAAGAGCTGGTGTGTGTTTATGGTGGTTTGTAATTAATTCAGCAGTAAAAAAAGAATAATGATCTAGCTTTAAAAAGTGACATGGAAGAATAAGGAATATAGAATACTTACAGGGTTGTAATAAAATTTGTTGAAGCGTTGACGTCCGGGGCTAGTCCCCCCGAACGTCAACTATCCATAGTGTCCTTTCCAGGAGGCGCCTATGTGTGCGAAGGATCGTAGTCATATTGCTGTGCGCAGTCAAACAGATTCCATTCATTCTATGCGCGAGATGCTTAATATTTCATCTTGCCCTGCTTTTATTCGTGATTCCCGGGGCGAAGTAATTCACACCAGCCCAACCTTTGACAAAATTTTCTTAACATCTGGTGGAACTGGAGCATTTGATACACCCAGAGCACCTGGAAGCTGGTTTCTGGATCTCTCCCTGGAGATCAAACTGGAACTGATGCAGTCAGAACTGAAATCATTTTCAGAAGGTTCTGCTGTACTTGTTAAAAATATTTGGTTGGCAGGTTCACTTTGGACTGTTTTTATTGAAACGTTCTCGATTAATGAAGATACATACAGTAAATGGGTTTTTATAAATGAAGATGAACCGATACCTCATCCTTCAATGGAATACAATGACTTTTCTATAAAGATGCAAAGATATATCGAAAGAATTCAGCGTTCAGCAAAGTCTGACTGGGCTATCTTTAATCTGTATGCGGTTGGGTTTTCTCATGCATCTATTTCTAAGATTACAGGTGTTGGGGTGCAAACCTCAAAAAATACAGTTAGTAAAATAAAAAAGGAACTGAGCTTTGATGATCGTGACTATATCATAATGTCATCGATCTATACTCTAAGTTATGAAAAGTTTATATCGAATGTGGTTTCGATATTAAAAGGTGGTGTTAATTTTTTGTTAAATCAATAGTACCGTCGGTACTTTTGATTTGTGAAAATAATTTACTCAAGATTTCTCCTTAGTTTGTTTACTTTTAAATCCTCCAATGTAAGATTTATTAAAGGTTGGTAATCTTACTTTGGAGGTCGATTGGAAAGAGCGATTAGGAGCAACGCACGACCTGCGCCTGGAAAAAATGTGCTTTTAAAATTAGATGAAGAAACTAATCGTCGACTCATCAAAGCAAAAGACAGAAGCAGAAGAAGTAAAACAGCTGAAGCTTATTTGAGACTGAAAGATCATCTAGAACGTTTTCCGGACTTTTATAACTCGGAACTAGCCGTACCAGGAGGTGAAAAGGAAGAGGATTTAACATCATAGTCAAAAATCTGTTTTATATATCAACCATTCTTTTTAAAGGAAATAAATATGAATGCTGTATTAAGTGTTCAGGGCTCTGCTGTCTCTGAAAAAACAAAACCGTCTTTTATGTCCCGCGTTTTCAATAAAAAGAAAGCCCTGAAAGTCGCTAAAGTTGCGCTGCCGGTTGCTGCTGTGGCGGCGTTCTTCCCGGATGCTGCGATGGCCACCACCACGGCAACCGACCTGATGAAATCCGGGGATGCGACCGTTAAAGGCACGTTTGGTAAGTCTTCCAGCGTCGTCAAATGGGTGGTTCTGGCAGAAGTCGTCGCCGGCGGCATCATGTACATGATGACCAAAAACGTGAAGTTCCTGTTCGGCTTCGCGATTATTTCCACCTTTATCACCATCGGTATGTCAGTCGCCGGTTACTGACAGGACGCTCGTGATGACGGGAGACGAATTAAAGCGATACCGTTTCCCGGAAACACTGACTAACCAGTCCCGCTGGTTTGGCTTATATCTCGATGAACTTATCCCGGCCGTGATTTGTCTCGGCTGGGGTTTCTGGACCAGCAAGTTCATTTTTGGTATGGCTGCAGCGGCACTGGTTTTCTGGGGTATCAAGAAACTGAAAAAAGGGCGGGGCAGTTCCTGGCTACGCGACCTGATTTACTGGTATCTGCCAACCTCCCTTCTTAAAGGTTTCTTTCATGATGTTCCGGACTCCTGTTTCCGGCAGTGGATTAAATAAATAAACGGGGAAATAACATATGGAACATGGTGCCAGACAAAATACCACCCGCGTTATCGCTGTGGGATTTATCAGTCTGGGGACACTCCTGACCCTCAGTCTTGCGACCAATATTATCCAGGGCATAAATAATTACCGTCTCCAGACGGAACAGAAAGTGGCAGTGACACCGATGTTATTCAGTGCTCCCTTTGCGGTGTCTCAGAACCAGGCTGACGCCTCTTATATTGAGCAGCTGGGCATGTCCTTTGTTGCCTTGCGTCTGAATGTCACCCCGGAAACGGTTGATGCTCAGCATCAGCAGCTACTCCGGTATGTATTACCCGCCTCGCAGAACAGCCTCAAGGTCCAGCTGGCTGAAGATGCGAAACGCATTAAAGACAATAACGTTAATGCCACCTTTTATATGACGTCGATCCGTGCCTGGCCGGCAGAGAACCGCGTGGATATCCGGGGTGAGCTGAAAACGTGGATTGGGGATTCCAAACCCTACAGTGAAATTAAAAGCTATGTCATTCAGTTCAGTCGTGTCGATGGTGTCAGCTGGCTGGCGCGTTTTGGAGAAATAAATAATGAAAAAAATTAACCCGTTATTTATTTCATGCTGTCTGCTGTTGGTCGCCCCCGCGATGTCAGCGACCCTCAGCGGTACGCTGGCACCGACAGTGGTCCCCCTGACCAATGGCGGTCAGGCAAATATTGCCGTGAGTAACACCGATCCGAATCTGTTCACAGTACCTGGCGATCGCATCACGGCGATAAACAGCCTGGACGGTGGCCTGACAAACCAGGAGCAGACCGACAGCGGCGGCGCCATTCTGGCGACCGTCAGTAAAAAACCATTCACCTTCATTGTGGAAACCGAACGCGGGCTGAACTTCTCCATTCGTGCCGTGCCCCGTGCAGGCTCAGGCCGGACAATTCAGCTGGTCAGCGAGCTGGCGGGGACACCCGGTCCGGCAAAAGCCTGGGAAGAGTCGAACCCCTATGAATCGTTACTGGTTTCGCTGAATCGCGCCGTGCGCCAGGGCAGCGTACCCGATGAGTATCAGTCTGTCCCCGTCACTTCTGAAGTGCTGCAGGTGCCAGCTGGTCTGCGCGCCACTGCCGACAGGGTCTGGGTCGGTCATCACCTGAAAGTTGTCCGTTACAGTCTGGACAATGTCTCCCTGTCGCCCCGTATGGTGCGTGAAAGCGATTTCTGGCAGCCCGGAACACGTGCCGTCATGTTCAGTACCCCGGCGGGCTTGCTGACCGCCGGTGGTCGCATGCAGATCTGGGTCACGACGTCAGATGAAGGAGTGAAGCGCTGATGGCCAACTTCAACACGCTGATCAAACGTAAGCAATATATCTGGCTGGGACTCATTCTGGCGGGCGGCGCAGCAGCAGTCGGAGGCGGGTTGTATCTGTCAGATCTGAACATGAGCTCTGATGAGGAAGCCCCGGCTCAGGGCGAACCCGCGCCGGATATGACCGGGGTGGTCGACAGCAGCTTCAACAGTAAGGTGGAGCAGCACGCGACCACCGAAATGCAGGCGACTGCCGCTGATCTCAACAAGCGTTTTGACTCCCTGCAGGGGGAAGTGGACCTGCTGAGTAAGGCGCGAACCGCTGACCAGATACGTATCGACAAACTCAGCAGTGACAATGAAGCCATGCAGAATCAGCTGAAGGCGCTGGGCGTGAAACCGGCTGTCTCTGGTGGCGAGCCCGCGCCGACTCCTCCGTCACCGCCACCCGGGCCGGAAGGTGAGCCGCAGCCAGCCAGTTATCCGCCGCAGACCGGCGCCGCGGTACCGCCTCCGACGGCATTCTATCCGGGGAATGGTATGACACCGCCGCCGCAGGTCAGCTACCAGTCTGTGCCGGTACCAAACCAGATACAGCGTAAAACGTTCAGTTACGACAAAGGAAAGAAAGCGAAGTCATTGCCGTACATTCCGTCGGGGAGCTTTGCAAAAAGCATGCTTATCGAGGGGGCAGATGCCAACGCGTCTGTTACCGGGAATGAATCCACTGTACCGATGCAGCTGCGTATCACCGGTCGCGTGGAAATGCCAAACAGCAAAACCTACGACCTGACAGGGTGTTTTGTGGGGCTCGAAGCCTGGGGGGACGTCTCCAGTGAGCGCGCCATCGTTCGTACCCGGAATATCAGTTGCATCAAAGGCGACAAAACCATCGACCAGCCGATAGCCGGGCATGTGTCCTTTATGGGCAAGAACGGCGTGAAAGGTGAAGTGGTGATGCGCAACGGCAAAATCCTCGGCTGGGCATGGGGCGCCGGTTTTGTTGACGGTATTGGTCAGGGCATGGAACGGGCTTCACAGCCGGCAGTTGGCCTGGGGGCAACCGCATCTGTTGGCGCCGGTGATGTTCTGAAAATGGGCGTCGGCGGTGGTGCATCTAAAGCTGCGCAGACGCTGAGCGAGTACTACATCAAAAGGGCCGAGCAGTATCACCCGGTCATTCCGATTGGCGCCGGCAATGAAGTAACCGTGGTCTTTCAGGATGGTTTTCAGCTGAAAACCATTGAGGAACTGGAAGCGGAAAAGAACGGGCAACAGCAGGCTCAGAATCAGGAGGCGGAGCCAGCACCGCAGGCTGATGCACATCATCAGTCAGGCGGCGGTATGAACGGATTCAATACTGACGAGATGCTGAAGAAGCTGGGCAAACTTGATCCGCGTGAGTTCTCTCCGGGCGCAGCGCCGCAGGGGGAAAATAATGGCTAAGTCTCTCATTACTGCTGTTCTGTCAGCACTGCGCTGGGCTCACTGGCTGGTTAAGTGTGCGGTGGTCTATCCGCTGGCCATGATGATGTTACTGGTTGTTCTGGTGTTCCGGACGGGACCGTACACGTTCGGCCAGACGCTGGTGAAAACCGTAGAGTCTGTGCAGCAGGAGGGATATGTCATTCAGGACTGCACCGGGCCGAAAGAACTCAATGGTGATGCGGTGAACGCACCACTGCCTCCGGTTTTACAGGAAGACTGCACCACCGTCAGTACGGATGCGGCAGGGTATGCAGCATGTATCGACCAGAGCTATACGCATAATATTCTCTGGCTCTGGCTGCTTATGTCTGTGGTGTTTACCGGGATGGCTGTGGTTTTCCGTAGGACTCCTGTCCGCAGGGGATTTCTCGGGTGAAGGATGTCAGGGGGGGTACCTGCGTAATGAACAGGAAGCAGGAGAAAAAGGAGCCTAAGCCTGTACCTCAATCTGCAAATTATTTAGACCCCAAAATTTATGAGGAGCTTGTAAGGGCTGCTAATAATCTTGCAGAAGCAGTATTCAGGAAGACTGACTGGAAATCGATTTTTAAAAAATAAACAGATTACGGGTGAATATATGAAGGAATTAATGCTGTTAATTCCTCTGGGCAGCGCTTTGCTCTTAACCGGGTGTGCGGGCACAGAGACCGAATTTCAATGTAATGCCACGACGTCGGATACCTGTATGACGATGGAGCAGGCAAATGAAAAAGCGAAGCTGAAAGAGGAACGCAGTGACGCAAAGCCGGCTGCGGCCGGGTTGCCACAACTGGCTGAGGGTAATTTCAGAACCACGTCAGTTAATTCGTACCCGTTGCCGCCTCAACCTAACCTGAACCGGGCCAGAGTGGCAGCGGAGAAAGATCGAGCACGGGCAGTGTACCTAAATAATCCAACGGCAAAGAATGAGGCAGCATATTTCGAAACCGAGAAAAGGAGCCAGTCTTTGCCGGTAGTGAAAATGTCTTTACCAGTTGTGGCGTCAACGTTTACGTCGCCATCAACGCTGCCAGGTAATTATCCCCGACCATTAAGAAAAGGGGAGGAGACAACGTCATTGTGGATAGCGCCGTATGTGGATGCAGATGATGTATATCACCAGCCAGCAACGGTTCTTTTTGTCGTGACACCATCGGCGTGGGGACAACCTCGCCTTAATTGATTCACAGCGCCATTACTGGCGCTGCAGTAAGTTTTCATTTCTGAATTATAACGAGTGCCCTCTGCGTTGAAAGGGATGGGCGGTAGCGTGTGAAATGAACGTCGATAACGAAAAATGAAAGGATTTGAAAAATGACTGACTCAATAAAATATCTATGGCTGCTTTTGCGCGAAGATTCGTCATATATTTTTATGTTGATGTTGATTGTTGGCACTGCCGTAGTAATGTCTTTCTTTTTGCAGAGGTTGTTTGTGTCATGGTGGGGTAAGTCAATCATTCTGATAATGTGTATTGTCGTCGCGATTACAGAAGTTTTTGGCTTTCTTGAGCCTGAGTCAACATATAAACAGATTCAAACCAGAAAACAGGATGTCAACTATACGCTGAAAAACTGCAGAATCTCCGCATTTGAAGCGCAGCAGGCAGGGTTTCTGGCTAAAGCGAAAGATGGCTGGTCTTGTCCGGATGGCGTAACACGGTATATGGATGTGAGATACAGAGATAAGGCAGAGGTTAATAAACTTAGCACGGAGGGTAAGTAACGTGATGGATGAATTATTCAAATGGCTGCTTGCTCTTGCTTTTTCAGTATATCTATTGCTGTTTGCTTTCAGTAATGACCCTGTACCAGAAGCGCTAGCACACCACTGGACTCATGACTGCCACTTGCTGGAGAGGAATATTGATAAAGGTTTATTCTCTCCCACGCAAAACCGGCTTCAGTGTGGTGATGTCATTGAAAATGTCAGTACAGATGAGTATGAACAGGCGATAAGCGGGAAAAAGCCGGTCACCTTACAGGAGTTAATCGAAGGGATATTCAGTCGTTAATATATAAACATGGGCAATAAAGTATGCATGCCTTTATTTTTCTGGTGCTGATGACACCGAGTAGTGGTGGTGGAATTTGGGATATTACTCCCATGCCTAATACAGATGTCTGCATAAAAATGCTACGGGTACTCGAAGCACGTGGAGGCAGAGGTTACGGAAGTAATACAGGAGAGTGCATTGAAATTAAAACCCGCGAGCCTTTGAACAGCGTGATGGAAACATTGAGTGAGGGTGGGTAAATGGCTGAATACCAGTTAAGTTTTGATGGGTTTGTACGACTTTTTTTTGCAATGGCAATCATTATCTGTGGTTACGGCTATGTAATTATTGGTGTTTTTGTAAGAGATACGCTTGCCTGTATTTTAATGTTGTTTGGGCTTACAGGTCTCAGTGCTTTATTTTCTTTCATGGTATTCATGGATAAAAACATGTGGACCGGTTCTCCTGATTTGACGCTGTCAGTAATAACGGGATTTTTTACAGCCACAGTCATCTTTTATATGTTTTATGTCTTGATTTATTCCTTTGAACGGATGGGGGCAGGTGAATAGTAAGACCGATGGTCAGTATTAACACTCTCGCGTGAATTGCAAGGTGGCGTGTTTGCAAAAAAACTCTTCAATATCGTTTCCCGCTTTTTTAATAAGGTTTAATGATGAGTGAAATAATCGAAAAACATAAAGATATTGCCAGGCTTTCTCCTGAACAACTCTCCTTATGGTATGAAAGATTAGGGGAAATTGAATCCAGAATTGTTCTTATCATGATGATAATGGATAAGTATAAAGGGAGGCAGGGTGGCTATTCCCCCCGTACTTCTGTTGCAATTGTTTTTAGCGGTGTTTTAATAATGGCAGAATTTTATCTTTGTGATTATTCTGCGTGGGGGATGTTTGCAGGCATAGTTTCAGGCCTGGTGATGTATTTCATGGTGATGCGGTTTTTCCCAGTTCCCTTGAATGGAAAAGAAAAGATTATACATTTGTTGAAAACGGCAAAGCTACCCGCTGAAAGCGAACTCATGACATTGTCTTTTCCACCCGAAGAATCGCCGGAATTCATGGTGAAGAAAATATCAGAGGTGTTAATAAGAGAAAAAGGCCTCGTTAGAGATGCACTTAATTTTAACTTCCTGACAGGAAACGGGGCGTGAGAGCTTACTATATACTCGGACATAACGTTGCATGGCTTAACGGTATATGCCTGATTCTTTTTGTTATTGGTGTGGTCGGTGCGCTGGCAATGGTTGCCATCCCTGAAAAATTCAATCTTCGAGTTAACAGAGGCGATACATTCATATACTGTGCGCTTATAGCGGTGGTTGGGTTTTCCGGGATGTTCGTTATCTCCATTCACTCATTTTCGATGGATGAACTTGAAGCAGGTAGACACTGGAAAGACGACTGCAAGACACTTGAGGTAAACATGCCGACAGGCGCTTTTACCAGCCCTGTTAATAAACTGGACTGTGATGGCATCATCATTAATGTGCCTCAGGGACAGTATGATGTATATATCCATCAGTGGGAGTTATATAAAGCTAAAACAAAATAAAATGCTGATTAACAAACTGGATTGACCGGTAGGGATGGAACAATGGAAAGACAACAAGAAATTGACCAGCAATATGGTTTTTTGGTGGTTCTTCTTTTAATTGTGTTAACTGGATATCTTTTTGTGCAGCATGACAATTTTCTTGATAGGCAGCCCGCTACTCTTGAACAACTGCAAAGTATTATTCATGACACACCTTGTGCTGCTGAGGCTTTTCGGATGGCTCTTCAAACTAATACTGTCACTTCGTCAGCGACATTAACTTTTGGTGACGCAAAAAAGATGGCATCAGAATGCAAGGATAAAGAAGAGGTTAAAGCAGTACGTGAAAAACAACTTAACGCAGTGAACGATATGAGCAAATAATCAGGGGGTGGATATGATGCTGTTTTTTAGAAAGTATGGATTTTTGTTTATCCCTCCAGTCTACTGGCTCATCTATCTGGGAGTCAGGCTGACGTACAATGGACTGGTCGGAGAGTTTTCTCCTGATTTCTTTCAGAGTATTCGACATGATGGTGTCTTTATCATCTGTAGTTTGTGCGTTTTTTATTTTTTCTGCTTAGAGGTGGGGGGTAGTGATGTGGAGTTCTCAGCGAACATTCTGTTCCTGATTGTTTTCTTTCATGTGGTTTTATTATTTATCACTCTGCTTATTTGTTTGTGGAAAGGGGCGGTGTTGTTGGATGTGATCTTTATGGGTCAGATTATTGCCTCCATGTGTTTATTGTTTTTCATTCCTGTGTTTTCCATTATAAGAAGGAGTTTCTAGTGCCGCTGTGAATATTCTTCTTGCCATTTATTACCCTTGTTGTTTTGAAATGCTCTTAAAGGAACGCCCGAATGAGTAATAACATCATCGATGCCGTCACCCAGGCTGTGAATTCACTGGTATCAGCACTGAAGCTGCCCGACGAATCCGCGAAAGCCAATGACACGCTGGGCAGCATGAATTTCCCACAGTTCAGCCGTATTCTGCCCTATAAGGATTATGATTCCGCGACCGGTCTGTTTATTAATAACAAAACCGTCGGTTTTATGTTTGAGGCGCGTCCTTTACCCGGTGCAGATAAAAGTATCGTCGCCACACTGGAGCATTTACTGCGCAGCAAACTTCCCAGGGGCGTCCCGGTCAGTTTTCATCTGGTCTCCAGCAAACTGGTCGGCAATGATATCGACTATGGTCTGCGTGAATTCCGCTGGAGCGGTAAACAGGCTAAAAAGTTTAATTCCATCACCCGCGCCTACTATCTCCGGGCGGCGGAAACACAATTTCCCCTGCCGGACAATCTGGATTTGCCCCTGACGCTGCGAAACTACCGCGTGTACATCTCCTGCTGCGTGCCCCGGAAGAAGAACTCCACCACGCAAATCGTGGAGCTGGAGAATCAGATTAAAGTGTTACGGGCATCGCTCGGCGGCGCTTACATTCCGACGCGTATCCTCGATGCGGCCGGGATGGTCGAACTGATGCGGGAGCTGATTAACCCGGATCCGCATGAGATGTACCGGGTGCCGTACAAGCTGGACCCGTATCAGGACCTGAACTATCAGTGCGTGGATGACAGCTTTGACATGCAGGTCACTGCCGGTCATCTGAAAATTGGCCGCCTGGGGCGGGACGGGAAAGAGTGCGTGACCCGGGTGACGAACTATCACCTGGAGTGTGACCCGGAAATCGCCTTTCTCTGGACCGCTGCGGACAACTACGCCAACCTGCTGAACCCGGAGCTCTCCATCTCCTGCCCCTTTGTCATCACACTGACGCTGATGGTGGAGGACCAGGTGAAGACCCAGAACGAAGCCAACCTGAAATTCATGGACGTGGAGAAGAAAAGCAAAACCTCCTACGCGAAGTACTTTCCGAACGTGATAAAGGAAATGCAGGAGTGGGGCGATATCCGCCAGAGACTGGCGACCAACCAGACCTCTCTGGTGTCCTACTTCTTTAACATCACCACGTATACCGCCGATAACGCAGAGGCCTCTCTCGCTACCGAGCAGCAGGTGCTCAACAGTTACCGTAAGGGTGGCTTCCAGCTTATCCCGGCCCGCTATCATCACCTGCGTAATTTTCTGGCCATGATGCCGTTCAAATGCGGCGAAGGCCTGTTCAAAGAGCTGCAGGCGGCAGGTGTGGTGAAGCGGGCGGAGACGTTCCAGGTGGCCAACCTTCTGCCGATTGTCGCTGACAGTCCGCTGGCGCCGGCAGGACTCCTGGCGCCCACCTACCGTAACCAGCTGGCGTTCATCGACCTGTTCTACGAGGGAATGAACAATACCAATTTCAACATGGCGGTCTGCGGCACCTCCGGGGCGGGCAAAACCGGTCTGATTCAGCCCCTCATTCGCAGCGTGCTCGACTCCGGCGGGTTTGCCTGGGTGTTCGACATGGGCGACGGCTACAAGTCCCTGTGTGAAAACATGGGCGGCGTGTATCTCGACGGCGACTCGCTGAAGTTTAATCCGTTCGCCAATATTCTCGACGACGCTAACTTTGACCTGTCCGCCGAGCGTATCCGCGACCAGATGTCGGTGATGGCCAGTCCCAACGGCAACCTGGATGAAGTGCACGAAGGTCTTCTCCTGCAGGCGGTCCGGGCGGCCTGGCTGAGTAAGCGCAACAAGGCGCGTATCGATGATGTGGTGGCCTTTCTCCGGAGCGAGAAAGACAGTGAGGAATACGCCGACTCACCGGGGGTGCGCAGCCGTCTTGATGACATGATTATCCTGCTCGACCAGTACACGGTGAACGGGCTGTACGGGGAGTACTTCAACTCTGATGAGCCGTCCCTGCACGACGATGCCCGGATGGTGGTCCTTGAGCTGGGCGGGCTGGAGTCGCGCCAGTCCCTGCTGGTCGCGGTGATGTTCTCGCTCATCATCTATATCGAAAACCGGATGTACCAGTCCCCGCGCAGCCTGAAAAAACTCAACGTTATCGATGAAGGCTGGCGACTGCTGGACTTCAAAAACGAAAAGGTGGGGACCTTTATCGAGAAGGGCTACCGGACGGCACGCCGGCATACCGGGGCCTATATCACCATCACCCAGAATATCGTGGATTTCGACTCCCCGACCGCATCGAGCGCCGCACGTGCAGCGTGGGGGAACTCATCGTACAAGGCCATTCTGAAGCAGTCAGCGAAGGAGTTTGCCAAATATAACCAGCTGTACCCGGATCAGTTCAGCAAGCTGGAGAAAGACATGATTAACGGTTTCGGCTCGGCCAAAGAGCAGTGGTTCTCCTCTTTTATGCTGCAGGTGGAAGCGAACTGCTCCTGGCACCGCCTGTTCGTCGACCCGCTCAGCCGGGCGATGTACTCCTCAAAAGGCCCGGATTTTGAGTACATGAAAGCGCGCCGGGAAGAGGGGGTCGATATCCACGATGCGGTGTACGGACTGGCGTGCCGCAACTTTAAAGACGAAATGGCTGAGCTTGAATCCCGAATACCGGTGAATGACATGGAGGATAAACAGTGATGAAAAACAACACCGAACAACCGGTCAGTACGACCTCTCATACTTTTCGCCGGATATCTGTCATCGTCGCTCTCGTGCTTTTCGCCCTGGCAACCAGCGCGTTTCTCTCGCGCGTGGTTCTGGAGTACTCCACGCCGCGGGTGGTGGCTTTTGATATGAAGAAAACGCTCGACAGTTTTATGGACAGTGTCAGCCAGAAGCAACTGACAGAGGCGCAGTCAAAAGCGCTCTCTGATCGGTTTAACGACGCGCTGGAGACGAGTCTGGCGGAGTATCAGCAGCAGCATCATGTGGTCATTCTGGTTTCACCTGCCGTGGTTCAGGGCGCGCCCGATGTGACCCGCAACATCCAGCACGACATTGCCCGCCGGATGAAAGGAGAACATTAATGATACGACTGAAAGGCTGTCTGCTCGCCGCCTGTCTGTTATCGCCGCTGACTCAGGCGGCTGATCTCGGTACCTGGGGGGATTTATGGCCCGTCCGGGAGCAGGACATGCTGCAGCTCATCACGCAGCGTCTGCAGTCGCTGCAATCCTCTGGCCAGTGGGACCAGACGATGGACGCGTTTAAGCAGCGGGTTATCGAGAACAGTCAGCGTCCGGCGCCGGTGGAAGGCATTAAGCGTGCGGAGAAATACGAGCAGCGCTGGTTTGATCCCAGCATCCGCCTGACCGAAGACCTGAAGGACAATGAGGGGCGGGTGTTTGCCCGCAAGGGCGATGTGGTGAACCCGCTTAAAACCGTACCGTTTGTCCAGACCCTGTACTTCATCAATGGTGACGATGCCGACCAGCTGGCCTGGATGAAGCGTCAGGTGCCGGAAACCCTGATGAGCAAAATTATCCTGGTGCGTGGCAGTATCCCGGACACCTCCGCAGCGCTGGACAGCCGGATCTATTTCGACCAGAACGGCGTACTGAGCAAGCGATTTGGCCTGACGGCGGTCCCGGCGCGGATCACGCCGGC
Organism: Klebsiella sp. K-Nf6; assembly: GCF_002806655.1. Lineage (NCBI taxonomy): Bacteria > Pseudomonadati > Pseudomonadota > Gammaproteobacteria > Enterobacterales > Enterobacteriaceae > Klebsiella > Klebsiella sp. K-Nf6. The sequence continues at coordinate 17,612 of NZ_PIBN01000019.1, forward strand.
GCCCTCCGGTGAACGGCTGAATATTGAGACCTTCCCTGTAAAATAAGGATGTTTCTGTGAAAACCCTGACGCTTTTCCTGAGTGCCCTGATGTTGTGGGGGTACAGCCTCAGTGCGGCTGCTGACCCCTCCTGTGAGGGCCGGTTTGTTAACCCGATCACCGATGTGTGCTGGCGCTGCATCTTCCCTCTGTCGCTCGGCAGCGTGCAGGTTGGTAAAGGCGACCTGCCTGATACCAGCAATCCCGGTAATCCCCTGCAGCTGTGTCCGGCGCCGCCACCGCTTTTTGTTCGCCCCGGTCTGGCCATCGGGTACTGGGAGCCGATGGCCATGACGGACGTCAGCCGTTCGCCAGGTTGCATGGTCAATCTGGGGGGCTTCAGTATCAATCTCGGCAAGACCGGCATGGGAACCGCGAGAAAGGACGATAAGCAGGTGAACGGCGCCTTCTATCACGTTCACTGGTACAAGTACCCGCTGACGTACTGGCTGAACATCATCACGTCGGCAGGCTGTCTGGAAGGCGGAGACATGGATATTGCCTATCTGTCCGAGATTGACCCGACCTGGGTGGACAGCAGCCTCACCACCATCCTGAATCCGGAAGCGATCCTGTTTGCCAACCCCATCGCGCAGGGCGCCTGCGCAGCGGATGCGCTGGCCAGTGCATTCCATATGCCGCTGGATGTGCTTTTCTGGTGTGGTGGCAGCCACGGCTCACTTTACCCGTTTAACGGCCAGGTCAGTAATGAGTCCAGCCCGCTGCAGTCGTCGGTACTGGTCAGTGAGCGTATGGCCTTCAAGCTCCACCGGCAGGGACAAATTATGGAGAGTATCGGGAAGGACAAGGCGGTCTGTTACGAATATCCCTCCCCGATCATCCCGAAAGAACGCTGGCGCTATCAGATGGTGAACATGTATCCGGACAGCGGTCAGTGCCATCCGCTTGGACGCAGCGTGATGCGCTGGGAGGCCGGCAAAAATCCACCCAACTCCCGCAAGAACTATGGCTACCTGATGTGGCGTAAACGTAACTGCGTATTTTTGTAACCCGGAGGCAGAACATGAAGCATAAGCATCTGGATTGTTTGATGCAGGACTTACACAATATCAGCCAGATGATTGCCGATGATATCCTGCAACGTTCGGAGGCTGCCAGGGAGGTACAGGAAGTGCTCGATACCATGCGAATGACACTATTAAACAAAAAATGCCCCTCTTCGCGCCTGGCTGAGTATGCGGTCTGTCTCCTGCGGGCAGAACGATATCGACAGGTGCGGATTTACGGTAAATCGTTAAGAGAAGTCAGGGATCTCAGCCTGTGGATTACAGGACTGAAAGCCTTCAGACGGAGACTGGAGAAAACAGAGGAAACCTGGCGGTACCGCCAGTGGGAAGCAAGCCGTGCTGCATATTCGCTGGCCGGATTATTTATTCTGCCAGCGTACCTTATTTTCTCCCTTGCGGTAGGTGTCGGTTGCGACTTACGGATAAGCTCGGTCATCCTGGGGGGATATCTTGTCTGTTTAACTGGCGTGGCTGTCCGGGCCAAAGACTGCGTAGCCATTTACTGGTCGTTGTACAGTTTCATTCCTCTGGTAATGCTGAATTGATATTTTTGATGCGGAGAGTCTACATGACTGATATCAGTACAAAAAAGGATATTGAATACATAAAGGCCGTTTTTAATGACCTCAGTGAAGCGTTAACGCAGATGGCATATGGACAGGTTGTTCTGCCAGTCGATATCAAAGGGTTGCTTTCTGACATTCAGGCGTCTCTGATTAAAGGACGTCTGCCATGTGCCCTGGAAGTCGACTGTTTTGAGGAAAGCCTTCTTTTGTTCCTCCGAAGTGTCAGGCAGCAACGGCAAAGCATTGTCTGCACCACTGAGGTGGACAGGCAAATGGCCAGACTCAGGGATGTCAGATACTTTCTTGTTGTGTTAACAGGATATCCTGAGAGAGTACAAGAACCACCCCGGTTACTGTGGAGATGGCGGGATATTAAAACGCTGTCCGTGCTCTTCCTCAGTGTAGTACTGTCTTTTTGTTCTGTCCTTTATCTCGCCTCAGGTAATAATGGTGCTGTGCATGGTGTTTATTGTATTGCGATAATTTTATTTTCTATTTCAATATATGCATTAGAAGAGTCTGGGGTTGGTGGTGTGGTGTTTTCTCTCTCGGGGGTGACCATTTTTACTGTTGCTGCTCTTTGCGAATACTTACCGCCTCAATAACTGGTTTTTGGCGTTATCATGAAAGTATGCTTTGTAAAATAACTGCGTATTTTTGTAAGTCTGACAAGAAAGGAGAAATGATGGAAAAAAAACAGAAACAATACGACTCACAACCGGTTCAGTCTCAGAAGACTTCTCCATGTACATCACGGGTCACTTTCAGCATGGAAGAAAAGGTACTAACGGCTGAGCAATACAGAGACTGGCAATTCATTGGCGAAACCCTCAGAGATAAAATCAGCCGATACGCGGAATAAGTACGACGGGAGGCAACATGTTGAAGGACTATGCGTTTGTGAAAACGTCGATACATACAGTCGGTATGACCCTGAAGTCTCCCCCTCTGGCATCGATACCGGGTATATCAGACGCCTCTCAGGCATGTGATAAAATCTCTGCCAGGCTGCGTTATGGCATCATTCCCCGACCGGGGGGGATCAACCGTCTGAATGCCATATTGTGGCTTGCAAGAATGCGAGAGGTCGAGATTCATGGGCAGTCATCAGCGACGGCACATGAACTTCGGCGGCTGAATGCTTTGCTCGGGCAGGTCAGCGGTGTGCTCAAAGCATGCTGGATTTACCGGGGATGGGAGGCCTCGCGTGCATCGACTATAGTGTCCATTCTGCTGATTATCCCTGCATTCCTGGTATTTTGGCTGGCGCTTTATGTCGGGGGGCCGATTCTGGTGTGCTCTGTCAGTATGGCGCTGTTTCTTGGTGTTGGCGTCGTGGTTAACGTATGGATCAAAGATCCTGTGGGGCTGTTCTGGTCGCTGTACAGCTATATACCTTTATATACCATCATCTATATGTGATTGAATGATGATGAAAATATCAAACATGCATGATTGTGACCCTGTAAATGAATTCGCTTATGTTCGTGAGAGGTTAAATGGCATTTTTCTTCGCCTCTCGGAAGAACCCTTTATCCGACTGAGTAAAACAAGAATCATGCAACGCCATCTCTCGGACATACAGTGGATGTTGAACCACAACCATTACCCTACACCAGGACAGGTCGATTTTTTTATCAGCCTGTTGCGGGATGATAAATTCAGTGTGGTCAGAGAGGAAGGGCGATACACAAAAGGAGCAGCAGATATTCAGCTGATGATCGATGCACTAAAGGATATCCGGGATTTTTTAAAACTGATTACCCGGTATGAAACAGAGGGGGATATTATCAGGTTCACATCGTGTTCAGCCTGGAAAAATACAGCGTTATATCTCTGTCTTGCTGCTTTCTTTGCTTTGTTTATAGCTCAGGTTGTTATATTTTCAGGCTATTCCCCCCTGGCTGTTTACTTTAGTGGTTTTGCCTTGTTTTTTATAACATCTCTGGCTCTCGAAAATGAAGTGCTGATATTTTCTTTCATCGGTCTGGTTGTCTTTACTCTGTGTATCCTTTTGGCATGGACAGGTCATTATCCCGGATAACATAAATATCAGTCATTATAATCGGTAATAGAGGCAATTATGAATAAAGAAATCACCGGGCTGGCCTGGGGGCTGAGTCTGCTCTGTGCGACGGCGTCAGCCGCTGACAATATTAATACTCCCGGGGACCAGCAGTGGCTGAAACAGCAGGAGAACCTCAGCGAACAGCTGCGCCAGCATCCGGATAAACAGCTGCAGCAGGAGCTTGAGGCGCAAATCAGCCGCAATCCTCTGCCCAAATCTGACCGCCAGTTTATCGATAATCTGGTCAGCCAGCAGAAAGCGGCGAATCAGGAAAAACCGGCAGAAGGGGCGCTGTACTTTGTCTCCTTCTCGATACCTGAAGAGGGGCTGAAGCGGATGCTGCACGAAACCCGGCAGTATGGCATTCCGGCGACACTGCGCGGGCTCGTCAATAACGACATGAGGACCACCACCGACGCGGTGCTGCAGCTGGTGAAAGACGGCGTCACCGACGGGGTGCAGATCGACCCGACACTGTACACGCAGTACGGCATCCGGAGTGTGCCGTCTCTGGTGGTACGGTGTCAGGCCGGATATGACGTGGTACGCGGTAACATTCACGTCAAACAGGCGCTGGAGAAAGTGGCACAAACCGGTGACTGCGCACAGGTGGCCCGGCAGATGCTTGATGCGCCCTCGAATGCCGCCGGGAGCCAGCCATGAAAGAGAAACCGTACCATTATATCGACAACGATATCCGGTACCTGGTGGCTTGTATGAATGCATACGCATACAGGACGTATGCATCCTGTCATGGGCACGGCTACCCCGTCGATATCGTGATGCCCTATGTCGCGTTCACCTCGTCTGTTCCCCAGGCCTCACGGCTTTGCCGGCGTCTGCGTGCAGATGCCGAATCAGGAGAGCCTGAGCTGAACTGGGGATGGGAAATCACCGGCAGTTTTGATTCAGTGTATTCCCTCTGCTTCCGGCTAAACCCGACGAAGCCACATAACAACATGAGCCGCTGGCGCCGGAACACTCTCCGGCAGGACATGATGGCGTTACCGGGAATGGTGAAGGATGCGGGAGGGTGGAAATGAAGACGGTTATTTCCGTGCTGACCGTGCATTTCGTTGTCCTGAGCGCCTTCATCTGGCTGGCATCCCCCGCCTGCGCCGGCAGCGGCAGCGACTATAAAGCCGGTTCGGATTTTGCGAAACAGGTGCAGGGCAATGGCCTGAACTCACTGAAAAATTTCAGCGGTGAGCAAAACCTGCCAGGTTATACCGCCAACCCGGATCAGACAAAATACTACGGCGGCGTCACTGCCAGCGGAGACAGCTCCCTGAAAAGCGATTCAGCCCTGGAGTTCAGCCAGGGGGATACCGGCAAAACGATTACGGAGTCGTTCACGAACCGGCCACCGGATCAGATATCTCAGGATGCGCCGTTTATTCAGGCCGCCAGGGATACCGAATCCCGTGCCGACAGCATTGTCGGTGATACCGGACAGTCCTGTACCGCCCAGGTTGTGAACCGCAGCGAGTTCACAAACCATACCTGCGAACGTGATCTGCAGGTGGAAAATTTTTGCACACGGGAAGCGACCCTGAAGGATAACGCCACCACGCAGAAAGTTAACCGAACCTATCAGCAGGTGGTGACGCTGAATTATGCCCGGAGTACCCGGCAATGGAGTGGCAACCTGACGATCCCGACCGATGGGCGTCTGCTGAATGTCTCGGTGGATGGTGAGCCTCTGGTGATCCCCTGGATTGAAGAATGCGACGCCGAAGGGAAGGTGCGGGATAGCTGCAAGAGTGCCGTCAGTGAAAGCCTGGCCCTCTTTGAACGAACGTTACCCATTGATGTGATCAGCTGGCCACGATCAGAATCGATATGTTCAGGCGGCCAGAACACGCATTGTACGAAGTATACCTATGACGGGCAGGGGAAGATTCATCAGTCGTTTGGTGTGGACAAAGCGGTCACTGCTGGGCAGAACTTTGCTGTAAGCAAAATATCACGAACCGTATCATCGGCCAGCCAGAAACCCGTACAGGTCACGGTCACCCTGGTGATGGAGGAAACCGAAACCGTCTACGCACCTGAAGTCGTCTGGGTGGAAAGCTGTCCGTTCAGTAAGGATGAAGGGACAAAAACGGGCGAGGAATGTATCAGCCCGGGAGGAACGCGAACCATCACCCTCGGAGGCAGGGATTACTCGTTCACGGAAGCCTGCTGGAAATATAAGGACACCTGGCTCACGCAGCCGGCGGACTATGGCTCCTGTGAAAGCCTGATGAAAAATACGGCCTGCACCCTGTCATCCCGCCAGTGTGCCTTCTCCGGCGAAGACGGAACCTGCCTGCATGAGTATGCGACATATTCCTGTGAAACCAGGACGAGCGGGAAACAGATGGTTTGTGGCGGGGATGTGTTCTGCCTCGATGGGGAGTGTGACAAAGCCACGTCCGGGAAGAGCAACGACTTTGGCCAGGCCGTGTCTGAGCTGGCAGCGCTGGCGGCTGCAGGGAAGGATGTCGCGGCACTGAACGGGGTGGATGTCAGGGCCTTCACCGGAAAAGCGAAATACTGCAAAAAATTCGCGGCTGGCTTCAGTAACTGCTGCAAAGACGGCGGCTGGGGCCAGGATGTGGGGCTGGCACGCTGCAGCAGCGAGGAAAAGGCGCTGGCCAAAGCGAAAAAAGACAAGCTGACGGTCAGTATCGGGGAGTTCTGCTCTAAAAAGGTTCTGGGTATTTGCCTGGAGAAAAAAAGGAGCTATTGCCAGTTCGACTCAAAACTGGCGCAGATCGTTCAGCAGCAGGGCAGAAACGGCCAGCTGCATATCGGTTTTGGCGGCGCCAGCAGTCCTGACTGTCGGGGCATTACCGTCGCGGAACTCCAGGGGATTGATTTTAACGAGCTGGATTTCACAAACTTCATGGAGGATTTAATAAATAACCAGAAAATCCCGGATAACAGCGAACTGACCGAAAAAACAAAAGCGCGTATTAAAGAACTTCTCACGCAGTCTTCAGCAAAGTAACTCTCCATTAATAACATATCAAAGGTGACTAAATGGCTGCGTCCTTGATGGTCGTTGTTTTGCTTGTGCTCTTTCTTTTCATTCCGGCCTGTATCGCCCTGTTCATGTCAGGCCGCAGTCTGCTCCTGATATTCCTGGGGGCCGTGGCGTGCCAGGCGGCTGTTGCCGTTGCGTTTGCAGGGCTGTCTGCCCGGGGCTGGTCTGAGTCGATGGGGATGGGGGCGGCATCACTCATTTTCTACGTTATCGGGCTGCACAAGGCTGACGGTGTAAAACAGAATACTCATAACGGGAGAGAAAAGAATGAAAGTTAATTTTCACAAACATCCTGCCGTCGATTTTTCTCTGAGACTGACGCTGACGGTAATTATCATATCTCCGGTGATTTATTTCTCCTGGGATGCCGTCAAAGGGACATCGGGGAGTGATTATGTTGAGAGTGTGGTCTTTATTCTCTGCATGGGCGGTGTCGGGCTTATGAATTATCTGTTTTTTTCGGCGCTGACCAGACTTTTACAGAAGGGAAAATAAAGGAGCAGGGATGGAAGAGAGAAAATCGTATGGAATGGTGGTGCTGTTTGTCAGCGTGTTTGTTGTTTTTCTGGTGAGCATTATGTCGTACAGCCTGTGGCGGGACAGACAGGTTAACGCATTTATGACCACCAACCGGGCCTGGGGGATCCAGTGCGACACTGTTTCTCAGGCCGCGTGGGTGGTCAGGGACGGGGAGCGGGTGGACCTTCAGATAAATCATCTGCCTCTGTACTGCAGCGGTTACCGCTTTGAAGCCCGTGATGATGCAGGAAAGATACAGCGCCAGCTCGATAAATACAGTGTCTATCAGCATCTGTCACGCCAGTCGCAATAATTCATAAAAGGGTATTTGCCATGCGAACAATACATGCCGCCATGCTGGCGGGGTGCCTTTGCTGCGCCCTGATGCCGGCTTTCGCCAAAGACGCGGGCTGGCAGTGGTACAACGAGAAACTGAAGCCCCGTGATGAGGACAGGAAAGCCGTACCAGCGGCACCACCGCCGCAAATGGATATCCTGGAGAAACAGGCAGTCCTGCAACATGCAACGAAAAAAGCATTAGCGGAAGCCATCCTGTATCCCTCGGTGCCGGCTTTTGTGAAGTTCTTCCGTCTTCAAAACTACTGGACGCAGCAGGCTGGCCTGTTCTCCATGAGCGCGAAGAAAGCCATGCTGGAAAACCCGGAGCTCGATTACAACCTGCAGTACAGCCACTACAACGGCACGGTAAAAAACCAGCTGGCCGCCGACTATGCCGAACAGCGTCAGGCTATCTCCACCCTCGCACAGCACTACGGTGTGATGTTCTTCTATCGGGGGCGCGACGCGATCGATGGCCAGCTGGTCCAGGTGATTAAAAATTTTCGCGAAACCTATGGCCTGAGCGTGATACCGGTGTCGGTTGACGGCGTGATTAACCCCATGCTGCCCGACAGCCGTAAGGACCAGGGCCAGGCAGAGCAGCTTGGCGTGAAGTTCTTCCCCGCGATGATGCTGGTTAACCCGAAAAGTGGCCAGGTGAAGCCTCTCAGTTACGGCTTTATCAGTCAGGACGACCTGGCGAAACAGTTCCTCTATGTCTCCAGCGACTTTAAACCGAATTTCTAAGGAGTGTGTCATGCGAAATATTCGTTTTCCGGATTTAGATATCACCGGGATGTGGGTGCTGGCCGTGGGCGTGTTTTTCCACCTGATAGCCCGGCTTGTCAGAAAACAGCCTGAAATGGCCGTGCAGGCCGCTGAAATTCTGGGATTAGGAATGGTGGTGTTCGGGGGATACCGCATTCTTAACGCCCTCATTGCTGAAGCCGAAAAAGAGGAGAAAGCTTGTGAAAAGCAGCCTGAAGAACATCGCTAAGACGCCGCTGGCGGCGCTGGCTCTTTCCCTTGCTCTGGCCGGACTGGCACAGGCGGGCACGCTCGATGAGGTGAAGTCGCTCTGGGATCCGCGGGGAATCTCCGGTACTGAAACGGCTTCCCCGCAGAGCGACACTCCCCAGGCGGTGAGCGGGGCATCTCAGCCACGCTGGTTACGACTCAGCAACGGAAAGCAGGTGGACCTGCGCGACTGGAAAGTGGTGCTGTTCATGCAGGGACACTGTCCCTACTGTCATAAGTTTGACCCGGTACTGAAGCAGCTGGCCGGACAGTATGGCTTCTCCGTGTTCTCTTACACCATTGACGGACAGGGTGATGACGCGTTTCCTGAGGCGCTGCCGGCGCCTCCTGACGTGATGCAGACCTTTTTCCCCAATATCCCGGTAGCCACCCCGACCACGTTTCTGGTCAACGTGAACACCCTGGCAGCGTACCCGATCCTGCAGGGCGCCACGGATGCACAGGGCTTTATGGCCAGAGTGGATACGGTATTTCAGATGATGCACTGAGTCTCTGTTATATCCGGTCTTAGCAAGTGATTAAGGAAAATAGCCATGAACAAATATATACGTTCGACGGGACTGTATGCGTTTTTATTTCCAGCCAGTTTAAAAGCACCCGGGCAGACAGCAGCAGAAAAAATAGAACAACTGAAGCCGGAATTTATCCACCGGGAAAGGCGTATGGAAATCTATCTGGAATTATTCATTGTGTTTCTCACTGCAGGTGCTCTGCTGTTATGGATAATGAGATTTTTATTTAATCTCTGCGTGGCTGACTGGATAGCCAGCGGTGACCTGCGAGTAAAAGACCTGTGGAATATTATGATGTACGCCATCCCTTATGCGCTGATCGCTGTTGGGGTGGGGTTCTTTGTTGCCGGAGTGACATTAGCGATCCGCAATTTTTTCAGTTATCACCTTAAGACCCTTTTTATTCTGAGAAATGACAGAGTTAAAAATAATGCTGTGCGTAATGGAGGACAGGATGCGAATTAAACTTCTGTCACTCTTCTGCGGTGCCGCGCTTGGCCTGTCATTTAGCGCCGCCGCCGACGTGAATGGCGACATGAACCAATTCTTCAATAAGCTTGGCTTTGCGTCCAATACCAGCCAGCCGCAGGTCTGGCAGGGACAGGCGGCGGGTTACGCCTCCGGCGGTTCGCTGTATGCCAGAACGCAGGTGAAAACGATCCAGCTGGTCAGCATGACCCTGCCGGATATTAACGCCGGCTGCGGCGGCATCGATGCGTACCTGGGGTCGTTCTCATTTATCAACAGCGAGCAGCTGCAGCGCTTCGGCAAACAAATTATGTCCAACGCCGCGGGCTACTTCTTTGACCTTGCCCTGCAGACCACGGTTCCGGAGATCAAAACTGCCAAAGACTTCCTGCAGAAGATGGCCAGCGACATCAACAGCATGAACCTCAGCTCCTGCCAGGCCGCTCAGGGCATTGTGGGCGGTCTGTTTCCACGGACCCAGGTGGCGCAGCAAAAGGTCTGCCAGGACATTGCCGGCGAGAGCAACATTTTTGCGGACTGGGCGGCTTCCCGTCAGGGCTGTTCGGTGGGGGGGCAGATGGACAAAGTGCAGGATAAAGCCAGCGATAAGGACAAGGAGCGTGTAATGAAGAACATCAACATTATGTGGGATGCCCTGTCCAAAAACCGGCTCTTTGACGGCAATAAGGAGCTGAAAGAGTTTGTGATGACCCTGACCGGGACGCTGATTTTTGGTGAGAACAGTGAGATCACCCCGCTGCCGGCACGCACCACTGACCAGGATCTGATTAAAGCCATGATGGAGGGCGGCACGGCTAAAATCTATCACTGCAATGATTCGGATAAGTGTCTTAAGGTCGTTGCTGATGCCACCGTGACCATCACCTCCAGTAAGGCGCTGAAAAGCCAGATTTCCGCTTTGTTAAGCAGTATCCAGAATAAAGCGGTGGCTGATGAAAAGCTGACGGATCAGGAGAAAGGGTTTATCTCCAGCACAACCATTCCGGTATTCAAATACCTGGTCGATCCGCAGATGCTCGGGGTGTCTAACTCACTTATTTACCAGCTGACGGACTATATCGGCTACGACATCCTGCTGCAGTACATTCAGGAACTTATCCAGCAGGCCCGGGCGATGATCTCAACCGGTAATTATCCCCAGTCGACAATGGATATGATCATGGAAAACCTCAACCAGGCGAGTGTGCAGATTGCAGCTTTCCAGTCCCGCGTTCAGGTTCAGCAGGACGCCTTGCTCGTGGTGGACAGGCAAATGAGTTACATGCGCCAGCAGGTCTCTGCCCGCATGATGACCCGCTACCAGAATAACTATCATTTTGGGGGGAATCAGTAATGCTTGAGGTATATGCCATTGCAGGCGGTGACTGGTTACGGGGCAACCTGAACGCGATTGCGGCGTTTATGGGGACCGGCACATGGTCGACCATAGAAAAGATGTGTATCGCCATTTCGGTACTCATTGTGGCGGGGAACTGGGTAAAAAAACACAACGTGATGGAGCTGATTGGCTGGGTCTTTTCGCTCACCCTGGTTTCTATGCTGATTGTCATTCGCACCCCTGTGCAGATCATCGATTACAGTAACGTTGCGCAGGTCTATGAAGTCGATAATGTACCTATTGGTCTGGCTATTCCGGCGTCGCTGACAACGCGGGTGGGAAACGCGCTTATCCAGAGTTATGAGATGGTCTTCGCGCTGCCGGACAGTGTCACGTACAGTAAAACGGGGATGTTATTTGGCAGTAATCTGGTCGCGAAAAGTACGGATTTTTTGTCACAAAATCCTCAGATTACGACGCTGTTTTCCGATTACGTACAAAACTGTGTGATGGGCGATATTTTTCTCAATCATAAGTACACTTTTGAGGAATTACTGAATTCACCTGACCCGTACACCCTGATTTTTGCAAACCCGAGTCCACTGCGTGGCGTGTTTGATAAAAACAACCAGTTCCAGACATGCGAGGAGGCCTCACGGGATCTGAAATCGGCTCTTGCGCTGGATACCCAGACAGGCGGTAAAACCTGGAACTACTATGTTCGTCAGCTGTTTGGCGGCAAACCTAATCCCGATCTGCTGTTCAGCCAGATGATTGGCGACAGCTACAATTACTTCTACAGCTCGGGACAGAGCGCCGGGCAGATTATCCGCCAGAACGTCACGATGAACGCCCTGCGCAGCGGGATCCAGAGTTATGCAGCCCGCAGCGGTGATACCGCCAGTCTGGTCAATATCGCTAACACCTCATCTCTTGAAAAGCAGCGGCTGGCTCAGGCCACAATGGGGCATCAGGCGCTTCGCGCACTTCCGCTGACGCAGACCGTCATTATGGGGTTAATGATTGGGATGTTCCCGATCATGGTGATGGCCGCCATGTTTAACATGATGACGCTGCAGGTGCTTAAGGGGTATGTGTTTGCGCTTATCTGGCTGCAGACGTGGCCATTGCTGTTCGCCATCCTGAACAGCGCAATGGCCTACTATGCGAAGCAAAATGGCGTGCCGGTTGTTCTCTCTGAGTTGTCGCAGGTTCAGCTCAAAAACTCGGATATTGCGACCACTGCGGGCTATATTGCCGTGATGATACCGCCTTTGTCGTGGGGGATCGTGAAGAGCATGGGGGCCGCCTTCTCCAGTGCCTACAGCCATTTTTCTTCTTCCGGGCTTGGTGCAACATCGCAGGCAGCCTCCGGCGTGGTGGACGGGAATTACTCGTTTGCCAACATGCAGATGGAGAACGTCAGCGGCTACAGCTGGGGTACCAACAGTACAACGAGTTTCGGACAGATGTCACGGCAGCTGGCGAACGGGGGAATGAGCACGCAGACGCGCGATGGCTCGATGGTCTGGGACAGTGGTGGTGCAATGTCAAAACTGCCGGTGGATATCAACGTCGGTCGTCAGATAGCCAGTGCGCAGCAACAGATGGCCCGTGAGTCAGATGTTCAGGCCGAAAGCGCGCTGCATGGCTATAACAGCAGCGTGACAAGTGCCTGGAATAGTCTGCAGCAATTTGGCACCAATAAAGGGAACAGCGCCTCAACAACGGCCGGGGCCGATACTACCGAGTCTTCGCAGGATTCGATGGCCAGAAGCAAGATGATGAATGCTGTAGATTCGTATGCTAAAGCTAACCATATTAGCCGTGATGAAGCATTCGGCCAGCTTATGGACAAGTCAGTGAGAGGTGATGTTTCTGGCGAGGCATATGTAGGAGCTAGAGGTGGTGTTGGATTCGAGCTCTTCGGTAATGGCGGTAAAGCTGAATTCGGTGGGAGGATGTCGGCGAGAGGGACAGCAAGTTCTGGATCTCAAGACAATACTACTGAGTCAGGACGCCAATCTAATGCTGACAATCATGATACCAGCAGTCAGGCAGTTAAAGACTTCAGAGAGTCTTCTGATTACTTCATCAACCAGAAATCAAGTCAGTCTGGAAACATCACTGATAACAATGCATCTTCTCGGGTTGATCAATTTTCCGCCTCTTTGGCCAGTGCGAAAAATAGCTATGACCAGTATACGACGAGCAAAACACGTAGCCATGAGTATAGTGAGATGGCCTCACGAACAGAAAGCATGAGCGGCCAGATGAACGAAAACCTGACTCAACAATTTGCTAATTTCGTACAGAAAAATGCCCCACAAAATGCTGAAGCTATTCTTACTGACACGTCTTCACCTGAAATCGCTGCCCAAAGGGAGCAACTGGCTCGTGAATTTGTGAAACAACAGGTTGAACCTAAAGTTGATGAGGCGTACCAGGAGGGCAGAAGAAACATTGGCGCAAATATGCCATCAGTTTCTGAAGGTAAAGGAAGCGGTACAGTATATGCGGACTACAACTCTCACGGTGATAGTATCGATGAGATGACCAAAAATGCAGGTATCAAAAATGATGTTCACCAATCGGTTGAACACATGGTTAGCGATAACCAGCAAGCTCATAAGGATAGGCAAGATAGCATACATAAGCAGGAGGATGATGTTCAGAATGAACACACTCGTCTGGAAAACCACCATAATTTGGAAGGAAATAAATTTGAGAAAGAATACAATGACAAAAAGGCTGAACAGAGAGCACTTCCTGGAGCGGATACAAGAGACGAACTCCTAGCTAAGGCCCAGGAATTTGAGCGGAAGCATAAGCCCTAACTAAGGGGGGAGGAAAGTAAAATATGAAAATGATTGCTTTGCTACTTATTCAGGGTATATCGTGCCTATTAGCAGGATGGCGAGTATCAGAAACTATTTTTATAGTATTAGCATCCGCGATATGGTTGTTGGTGTTCAAATATGTTTTCATTAAAGTTGGTGCGAAAACAAAACGCCGAGTAGCTGATGTTAGTAATCTTTATCTTGTTCTGGCCGGAGTCTGTTGTATTGTTAATCCCATAGCCTGTTTGATAAGTATTGTCCTATACCCAATTTGGGTTATGAATAAAGCAATAAAGTTTGCAACTGTGAAATTTAGTAATGATAATGAAAGTGCATTCGAAAATGGGACCGGCAGGAATTATGTCGGGAGAACACAATCATTGACGACCTTACCATACAAGGAAGTGTTCTTCGAGCGAGAGTTTATGAGTTATCAGCTTGAGCATTGTTCTGACGGTTCAGTCAACCTCGACCAACCTAATAGTACATGTAGCAGTGCTATGGGGCTATATGGAAATGAGATATCTATAAGTACCCATGATATTAATCCTGCGAGTGGGCTTCCTATGATTGAAAATGTAGACGTTGCAGGAAACGTGTATGGTATAGATCGGAATCATTAACAAATGATTAAGCTAATTTGACCACTAAAACTCAGCAGGGAGAGTGGCTGGTTTTAAAAAATCCCCCCTCAAATTTGGCCTATCAATTATGGTGGTTAGTTGGTAGGCTAAAAATACACATGCGAAATTATTAGTGCATTAATTTTAATAAATTTCCACTCAAATAAAAAGTTGGATATAGTAACTGCGCATTCTGGATGCAGAAATGGAATGTGTATGTCTCATAATGATTATGGCACAAGGAATATGTATGCAATTAAATAAATTGATGACTGTTATGGTCGTCAGCTCTGCGCTGGTGTTATCTGGATGTAGTGCAATGGGAACCGCCATTAAAAAGAGAAATCTGGAAGTAAAAACCCAGATGAGCGAAACAATCTGGCTGGAACCTTCAAATAATAAGACGGTTTATCTGCAAATCAAAAATACCTCCGATAAGGATATGAGTGGCCTGCAGGCAAAAATTGCCAGCGCCGTCACTTCAAAGGGATATCAGGTCGTCAGTAACCCGGATACGGCGGGCTACTGGATCCAGGCTAATGTGCTCAAGGCCGATAAAATGGACCTTCGTGAGTCTCAGGGCTGGTTAAGCCGGGGTTATGAGGGCGCTGTGACTGGCGCCGCTCTTGGGGCGGGGATTACCGCTTACAACTCCAGTTCCGCGGGAGCAACCCTGGGAGTAGGGCTTGCAGCCGGTCTGGTCGGAATGGCGGCTGACGCGATGGTGGAAGATGTGAACTACACCATGATCACCGATGTTCAGATCGCGGAAAGAACCAAAACTCAGGTTCAGACTGATAACGTGGCCGTATTACGTCAGGGAACATCGGGCGCAAAAGTGCAGACAAGTACGGAAACAGGTAATCAGCACAAATACCAGACTCGCGTCGTCTCGAACGCTAATAAAGTTAACCTCAAGTTCCCTGAAGCCCAGCCTGTTCTTGAAGACCAGCTGGCAAAATCGATCGCAAATATTCTGTAGGTTTTCTACTCCTCGGCCCGGGCACTCCGGGCCAGACTGGCATCACCTTTCTGGCGTGTCAAAATTCATTCGTCAAAGAATCAGTTAATTCCACATCTAAACGGTGAACAGTTGCGCAATTTATTTGTGCATCTGTGAGGCGTTGCCGCCTTCGGCGGAGTCTTTTTGACTTTATTTTATCAGAGGTTATTTATGACAATATCTGAACCTGTCAGGTCTGTTGATACACATGAACTGGTGCCTGGCGATATTTATCCGCATCCTGCTGTGGGGGAGACTTATTCCCTGTCACACCGCGAGGTCTGTTCTCTCTTCAGTGACCACATCATGTATTTTTGCAGCGCGTTGGTTATTCTCGTCCTTGTTTTCATCGCAGGTGTCTTTTTTCGAAAATTAATGACGTCTTCCGCGGGACGTAAGCGAGGCACGGTGTCAGTTATTCCCGATGCAAAGCCAGAAGCGCAGAGCAAACCGGAATATTTCCATCTTTCCATATGTGTGGAAGGCCCGGCCAGCACGGATGATTCTGTCCTGTCCTCTCTCGCCTCCCGTGTTGTGCGCGAAGCTGAAGATTTGTATATCCCCGGCGTCAATCGCCGCGACAGCACTGACGACGTGTTTGCCTGGTCCGTGCAGACTCAGTTTCCTTCTGACAGGCTCTGCAGTACCCGGCTTTTCCCGGGGGCAGGCTGGTTTGAACGTCCGGATATCATTAAACATCCCGTGAAGTATTTCTGCGTCTGCCTGCAGTACACGGCTGAAACATCGCCATCCACACTGCATGCCCTGGTCGATGAGGCCGGGCGGCAGGTGGCGAAGCCGTATATTAAAGGCGGACATTGCCTGGGCTCTGAGGGCTATACCTTCTGTATCACCACTGAATAACAGTCAGTATCCGGCCTGGTCATCAATGGATCCGGGCATGACTGTAATCCTGTTTTCTGTGCCGGTGTATTTCCGCTGATTAATTTGTCCTTCCGACCCTAATATTTTACTGACGGATTAGTGCCATGAGTTTTAATGCCAAAGATATGACGCAGGGCGGTCAGATCGCCAATATGCGCTTTCGCATGTTTGGTCAGATTGCCAATATTATTTTTTATGTGCTGTTTATTTTATTCTGGGTGCTGTGCGGACTGATGCTGATGTACCGGCTCAGCTGGCAGACCTTTGTGAACGGCTGCGTATACTGGTGGTGTACGACGCTGGGTCCGATGCGCGATATTATTCGCTCCCAGCCGGTATACACCATTCAGTATTACGGCCAGTCGCTGGAATATACCTCAGAACAAATCCTGGCCGATAAATATACTGTCTGGTGCGGAGAGCAGCTGTGGACTGGTTTCGCCTTTGCTGCCGTGGTTTCTCTTGTTATCTGTATCGTGACGTTCTTCATCGCCAGCTGGGTGCTGGGCCGCCAGGGGAAACAGCAGAGTGAGGACGAGAACACCGGCGGGCGCCAGCTTTCCGATAAGCCCAAAGAAGTGGCCCGCCAGATGAAGCGTGATGGAGTGGCCTCCGATATTAAAATTGGCGACCTGCCTATTCTTAAAAACTCCGAAATTCAGAACTTCTGCCTCCACGGTACCGTGGGTTCCGGTAAATCCGAAGTTATACGCCGGCTACTGAACTACGTGCGTGCCCGGGGCGATATGGCCATCATTTACGATCGCTCCTGTGAGTTCGTCAAAAGCTATTACGACCCGTCACTGGATAAAATCCTCAACCCGCTGGACTCGCGCTGTGCAGCCTGGGATTTGTGGAAAGAGTGCCTGACGCTGCCGGACTTCGACAACATCTCCAACACCCTTATCCCGATGGGTACCAAAGAAGATCCGTTCTGGCAGGGCTCCGGTCGCACTATCTTTGCCGAAGGCGCGTATCTGATGCGCGAAGACGACGATCGGAGCTACGAGAAGCTGGTCGATACCATGCTGTCCATTAAGATCGACAAGCTGCGCGCCTATCTGCAGAACACGCCGGCAGCGAACCTGGTTGAAGAGAAAATTGAGAAAACCGCCATCTCCATTCGAGCTGTGCTGACCAACTACGTTAAGGCTATTCGTTACCTGCAGGGCATTGAGAAGAACGGCGAACCATTCACTATCCGGGACTGGATGCGCGGCGTCCGTGAGGACCGACCCAATGGCTGGCTGTTTATCTCCTCCAACGCTGACACCCATGCTTCCCTGAAGCCGGTTATCTCGATGTGGCTGTCGATTGCCATCCGCGGCCTCCTGGCGATGGGCGAGAACCGTAACCGGCGTGTGTGGATCTTCGCTGACGAACTTCCCACGCTGCACAAGCTGCCGGACCTGGTCGAAATCCTCCCGGAGGCGCGTAAATTTGGTGGTTGTTATGTGTTCGGTATTCAGTCCTATGCCCAGCTGGAAGACATCTATGGCGTCAAGCCTGCCGCCACGCTTTTTGACGTAATGAACACCCGGGCCTTCTTCCGCTCCCCGAGTAAGGAGATTGCGGAGTTTGCTGCCGGTGAAATTGGCGAGAAGGAAATCCTCAAGGCCAGCGAGCAGTACTCCTACGGTGCTGACCCGGTGCGTGATGGGGTATCGACCGGGAAAGAAAAAGAGCGGGAAACGCTGGTCAGTTACTCCGATATACAGACGCTGCCGGACCTGTCCTGTTACGTCACGCTGCCCGGGCCGTATCCGGCCGTGAAGCTGGCCCTCAAATACAAACCGCGTCCGAAAATTGCCGAAGGATTTATTCCGCGCACTCTCGATGCGCGGGTGGATGCGCGGCTCAGTGCGTTGCTTGAAGCGCGGGAAGCTGAAGGCAGTCTTGCCAGGGCACTTTTCACGCCGGATGCGCCGGCATCCGGGCCCGCTGATACAAACAGTCACGCCGGTGAACAACCTGAGCCGATCAGTCAGCCTACGCCAGCAGACATGACAGTATCTCCGGCACCGGTAAAAGCGCCGCCGACAACAAAGAGTCCGGCAGCGGAACCTTCCGTCAGAGCAACGGAGCCTCCCGTCCTGCGGGTCACGCCCGAACCGTTGCTCAACCCAAAAGCAGCCGCTGCTGCCGCAACAGCATCATCTGCCGGTACCCCTGCAGCTGCTGCAGGCGGGACAGAACAGGAACTGGCGCAGCAGTCCGCGGAACAGGGACAGGACATGCTGCCGGCCGGCATGAACGAGGACGGTGTCATTGAGGACATGCAGGCGTATGACGCCTGGCTGGCAGATGAGCAGACACAGCGGGATATGCAGCGGCGTGAGGAAGTCAATATCAACCACAGCCACCGGCACGATGAGCAGGATGATGTCGAGATTGGAGGGAATATCTGATGCTCAGTTTCAGCCAGGTTAAATCGGCCGATAAAGCCGCGGATTACTATACCAACAAAGATAATTACTACGTCATCGGGAGCATGGACGAACGCTGGCAGGGTAAGGGGGCTGAGGCGCTGGGGATCGACGGGAAAGCCGTGGATAAGGCGCTGTTTACGGAACTGCTGAAAGGGAAGCTGCCGGATGGCAGCGACCTGACCCGGATACAGGATGGCGTGAATAAGCACCGGCCCGGTTACGACCTGACCTTCTCGGCACCGAAAAGTGTATCGATGCTGGCTATGCTGGGCGGCGATAAGCGTCTTATCGATGCTCATAATCGCGCGGTGACAGTAGCTCTTAACCAGGTGGAGTCCCTTGCCTCCACACGGGTAAAGAGAGATGGCGTTTCTGAAACGGTCCTGACCGGGAATCTGATTATTGCCCGCTTTAACCACGATACATCGCGCGCTCAGGACCCACAGATACACACGCACAGCGTGGTTATCAATGCGACACAGAACGGCGATAAATGGCAGACGCTGGCCAGCGATACCGTCGGTAAAACCGGGTTTTCCGAAAACATACTGGCCAACCGCATCGCTTTGGGAAAGATATACCAGAACTCTCTCAGGGCCGATGTTGAGTCTATGGGTTACAAGACAGTGGATGCGGGTAAGAATGGCATGTGGGAGATGGAGGGCGTGCCGGTTGAGTCGTTTTCCACGCGCAGTCAGGAGCTCCGGGAGGCTGCAGGACCCGATGCCTCCCTGAAGTCCCGGGATGTGGCCGCGCTCGATACCCGCAAGTCGAAAGAAGCCATCGATCCGGCAGAGAAGATGGTGGAGTGGATGAACACGCTGAAGGAGACCGGGTTTGACATCCGGGGGTACCGTGAGGCCGCCGATGCGCGAGCCGCAGAGCTGGCCCGTGCACCTGCCGCGCCGGTGAACACTGACGGTCCGGATATCACGGATGTGGTGACGAAAGCGATTGCCGGTCTCAGCGACCGCAAGGTGCAGTTCACGTATGCCGACCTGCTGGCACGCACGGTCGGCCAGCTGGAGGCGAAGGACGGTGTGTTTGAGCTGGCGAGAAAGGGCATCGATGCCGCCATTGAACGGGAGCAGCTGATCCCTCTCGATCGCGAGAAAGGCCTGTTCACCTCAAACATCCACGTTCTCGATGAACTCGCCGTCAAAGCCCTGAGTCAGGAGGTGCAGCGCCAGAATCATGTCTCCGTCACGCCCGATGCGTCTGTGGTGCGCCAGGTCCCTTTCAGCGATGCCGTCAGCGTGCTGGCGCAGGATCGCCCGGTCATGGGTATCGTTTCCGGTCAGGGCGGTGCAGCCGGCCAGCGGGAGCGGGTGGCCGAGTTAACCCTGATGGCCCGGGAGCAGGGGCGCGACGTCCATATCCTGGCGGCCGATAACCGCTCACGTGATTTTCTCGCCGGGGATGTGCGTCTGGCCGGGGAAACGGTGACCGGTAAATCCGCCCTGCAGGACGGGACGGCGTTTATTCCGGGCGGAACACTCATCGTGGATCAGGCGGAGAAGCTGAGCCTGAAGGAAACGATTTCCCTGCTCGATGGCGCGATGCGCCATAACGTGCAGGTCCTGCTCTCCGACAGCGGGAAGCGCAGCGGGACCGGCAGCGCGCTGACCGTACTGAAGGACAGCGGCGTGAATACGTATCGCTGGCAGGGTGGCCATCAGACCACAGCCGACATCATCAGTGAACCGGATAAAGGCGCACGCTACAGCCGGCTGGCACAGGAGTTTGCCGTCAGCGTGCGTGAAGGGCTGGAAAGCGTGGCGCAAATCAGCGGGACGCGTGAACAGAGCGTACTCAACGGCCTTATCCGTGACTCCCTCAGAAATGAGGGAGTGCTGGGTGAGAAAGACACGACCATTACAGCCCTGACGCCGGTATGGCTGGACAGCAAAAGCCGGGGCGTGCGGGATTATTACCGGGAGGGGATGGTGATGGAACGCTGGGATCCGGAGACCCGGACGCACGATCGCTTTGTCATTGACCGGGTGACCGCGAGCAGCAATATGCTGACCCTGAAAGACCGGGAAGGGGGCCGTCTGGATCTGAAGGTTTCCGCGGTCGACAGCCAGTGGACGCTGTTCCGGGCAGATACACTGCCGGTGGCCGAGGGGGAACGTCTGGCGGTGCTCGGGAAGATACCGGACACACGCCTGAAGGGCGGGGAAAGCATCACGGTGATGAAAGTGGAGGACGGGCAACTGACGGTACAGCGTCCGGGGCAGAAAACCACGCAGACCCTGGCCGTGGGCGCGGGCGTGTTTGACGGTATTAAAATCGGCCACGGCTGGGTGGAAAGTCCCGGCAGGTCGGTTAGCGAGACGGCAACGGTCTTTGCGTCGGTGACGCAGCGTGAGCTGGATAACGCCACCCTCAACCAGCTGGCGCAGAGCGGAAGTCATCTCCGTCTGTACTCAGCGCAGGATGCGGCTCGCACGACGGAGAAGCTGTCGCGGCATACCGCCTTCAGCGTGGTCTCAGAGCAGCTGAAGACCCGATCCGGCGAGACGGACCTGGATGCGGCCATTGCGCAGCAGAAGGCCGGACTGCGTACCCCGGCAGAACAGGCCATTCACCTGGCCATCCCGCTGCTTGAAAGTGAGAAACTGACCTTCTCCCGGCCCCAGCTGCTGGCGACGGCGCTGGAAACCGGGGGCGGGAAGGTTCCTATGGCGGACATCGACACGACCATTCAGGCACAAATCAGGTCGGGGCAGTTGCTGAATGTACCGGTGGCGCACGGCTACGGCAATGACCTGCTGATTTCCCGTCAGACCTGGGACGCAGAAAAAAGCATCCTGACCCACTTGCTGGAAGGTAAAGACGCGGTGGCCCCCCTGATGGACCGTGTGCCGGCCAGTCTGATGACGGACCTGACCGCCGGACAGCGGGCGGCGACCCGGATGATTCTGGAAAGCACGGATCGGTTCACGGTGGTTCAGGGGTATGCCGGGGTGGGGAAAACCACCCAGTTCCGGGCAGTCATGAGTGCCATCAGTCTGCTGCCGGAAGAGACCCGTCCGCGCGTCATCGGTCTGGCGCCGACGCATCGCGCGGTCGGGGAAATGCAGAGTGCCGGCGTGGATGCGCGCACGACGGCGTCGTTCCTCCACGACACGCAGCTGCTGCAGCGCAATGGCCAGACACCCGATTTCAGCAACACCCTGTTCCTGCTCGACGAGAGCTCGATGGTGGGGCTGGCCGATATGGCAAAAGCCCACTCGCTCATCGTCGCCGGCGGTGGACGGGCGGTGTCCAGCGGGGATAACGACCAGCTGCAGCCCATCGCGCCGGGCCAGCCGTTCAGGCTGATGCAGCAGCGCAGCGCCGCCGACGTTGCCATCATGAAAGAGATTGTGCGCCAGGTGCCTGAGCTGCGACCGGCGGTCTACAGCCTGATTGAGCGGGATGTGCACCGCGCCCTGACCACCATTGAGCAGGTCACGCCGGAGCAGGTGCCGAGAAAAGAAGGCGCCTGGGCGCCGGGCAGTTCTGTGGTGGAATTCACGCCGGCGCAGGAAAAGGCGATACAAAAGGCGCTGAGCGAGGGGAAAACCCTGCCGGCAGGTCAGCCCGCGACGCTCTACGAGGCGCTGGTGAAGGACTATACCGGACGGACCCCGGATGCACAGTCGCAGACGCTGGTGATCACCCACCTGAACAAGGACAGGCGGGCGCTGAACAGTCTGATCCATGACGCACGGCGGGAGAACGGGGAAACCGGCAAAGAGGAAATCACCCTGCCGGTGCTGGTCACGAGTAACATCCGTGACGGTGAACTGCGCAAACTGTCGACCTGGACGGCTCACAAGGAGGCGGTGGCGCTGGTTGATAACGTATACCACCGTATCAGCAAGGTGGATAAGGATAATCAGCTGATCACCCTGACAGACAGTGAAGGAAAGGAGCGATATATCTCACCCCGGGAGGCATCGGCAGAAGGCGTCACGCTCTATCGTCAGGAAAAGATCACCGTGTCTCAGGGGGACCGCATGCGCTTCAGCAAAAGTGACCTGGAGCGCGGCTATGTAGCCAACAGCATCTGGGAGGTGCAGTCTGTTTCGGGTGACAGTGTCACGCTGTCTGATGGCAAAACCACCCGCACGCTGACCCCGAAGGCGGATCAGGCGCAGCAGCATATCGACCTCGCCTACGCCATCACGGCTCACGGCGCCCAGGGGGCCAGCGAACCGTATGCCATCGCACTGGAAGGGGTGGCCGGTGGTCGGGAACAGATGGCCAGCTTTGAGTCTGCCTATGTGGCTTTATCCCGCATGAAACAGCATGTTCAGGTCTACACCGACAGCCGTGAGGGCTGGATAAAGGCCATCAAGCATTCTCCTGAGAAAGCGACGGCGCACGATATTCTTGAACCCCGTAACGACCGGGCGGTGAAAAGCGCCGATCTGCTGTTCGGGCGGGCAAGACCACTGGATGAAACCGCCGCTGGCCGGGCAGCCCTGCAGCAGTCCGGTCTGGCACAGGGAAATTCACTGGGAAAATTCATTTCTCCGGGGAAAAAGTACCCTCAGCCGCATGTGGCGCTGCCGGCATTCGATAAGAACGGGAAAGCCGCCGGTATCTGGCTCAGCCCGCTGACCGATCGGGACGGACGGCTGGAGGCCATCGGCGGAGAGGGACGAATTATGGGCAATGAAGACGCCCGGTTCGTGGCGCTGCAGAACAGCCGCAATGGTGAAAGCCTGCTGGCCGGGAATATGGGGGAGGGCGTCAGAATGGCCCGCGACAATCCCGATACCGGGGTGGTGGTGCGGCTGGCCGGTGATGACCGCCCCTGGAACCCCGGGGCCATGACCGGCGGGCGGGTATGGGCTGAACCGGCGCCGGTGGCTCCGGTACCGCAGGCCGGGGCTGACATTATCCTCCCGCCAGAGGTTCTGGCGCAGCGGGCGGCAGAAGAACAGCAGCGCCGCGAAATGGAAAAACAGGCGGAACAGACTGCCCGGGAAGTGGCCGGGGAGGCGCGTAAAGCCGGCGAGCCGGTGGACCGGGTGAAAGAGGTTATCGGGGACGTCATCCGTGGACTCGAGCGTGACCGGCCGGGCCCGGAGAAAACGACGCTACCGGATGATCCTCAGTTCCGGCGCCAGGAGGCGGCGATTCAGCAGGTGGCCTCAGAAAGTCTGCAGCGTGAGCGTCTGCAGGCTGTGGAGCGGGACATGGTTCGTGACCTGAACCGCGAGAAAACCCTCGGGGGCGACTGACGCGCCTGCGGCTTGTCTGCCCCGGCAGGGCCTCCGGTTAACACCGGCCCCCCTGCCGGGGCGCGGTAAAAAGAGAGAAGGATACAGAGATGACAGCACACACAATGGGTTTCAGAGCCGCTGACCGCTGGCTGCAGGCATTACTGACCTGGACACCGGGTCAGACGGATATGATTAAAACGGTGGCCCTGGTCCTGATGGTCACCGACCATGCCGGGTTACTGCTGGCACACAATAACGAGATAATGCGGCTTCTGGGACGGGGCTGTTTTCCGCTGTTTGGTCTGGCATGGGGAATGAATCTGGCCCGGCACGCGGAAATACGCCAGTCGCAGCTGAACAGCCTGTGGGGCTGTGCGCTGGTTGCCCAGGTGTCGTTTATGCTCATCGGGTACCCGTGGTATACCGGGAATATTCTGTTTGCCTTTGCCGTCACGGGCCAGGTCCTGCGGTGGGTCAGCCAGCCGTCCTGGTATTACACCCTCCCGGCGGTCGGACTGCTGGTCGCCTGGATACCCCTGTCAACCGGCAGCTACGGCATGGCCGGAGTGGGTATGCTCACCGCCAGCTGGCTGCTTTGCCGCGCACAGCATGCACCGGAACGGCTGGGATACGGGGTGCTGTGGGCCCTCATGGTGTTGCTGATGAATATGCATAACGTGAGTGAATCGGCGGCCGGGCTGGCGATTGCGCTGCTGACGCTGATCGTGTGTTCATCTGCCGGAGAACGTGTGAAACGCTTCTGGCCGCGGCATTTCTTTGTGATGTTCTATGCAGTGCACCTGGCGGTACTGGGTATTGTCATCTCGATGTAAAAAAAAACCGGACACAGGTCCGGGGGAGGGCACATTGCCCGTAAACGTGACAAGGGGATATCATCGTTGTGTCCACTGCATTGTGAGGTGAAACGATGATACCGTTAGCGTATCGTATACCTCAGACCTGTAGCTTTTATTGATATGGCCCCTTATGAGTGAAGAAAAACGCCCTGTACTGAGCCTGAAACGAAAACCGGCGGAAGACAGTACGGCCCCCGCGGAGGCGACGCCAGTTCCTGGTGTGGTGCGCCGTAAGAAAGTCGTGGTGGTTTCGTCCCCGCCGGCCTGGAAGGTAAAGAAAGCGAAACTTGAGAAGGTTAAGCAGGCGGCCGAAGCCGCCGCGCGTAACGCGGCGCCGGAGCCGGTTAAAGCAGTAAAGACGCCACCTCCGGTGCGTTATCTCCGCCTGCTGCCGCCGGAACAGGCCATCATGACCCTGAAGGCATTCTGGCCACAGCTGTTCGACGGAAACGCGCCACGTCTGCTGGCGACGGGCATGCGCGAACAGCTGTTTGCGGATATCGTGAACCGTGACCTGCCGCTGTCGCATAAACAGGTGATTAAATGCCTGAAGAGTCTGACCCGGTCTGCGGGCTATCTGTCCCGGATGAAGGTGGGGGCCTCCCGCTATGATCTGCAGGGGAATGCCGTCGCGACCGTCACAGCAGAGGAAGCGCAGTACGCCAGTGAGCGCATGATGAAAGAACTCCTGCGAACTGAGCGTATGCGGAGCCAGTCAGCTGACTGAATACAATCGGGGGAGAGGAAATGGATTTTGAAGCGCGGAAACAAAAGGCGCTGGCGATCATGGCCAGCCGTAAGATGTGGAAAAGCAATTATGCACCGCTTCTGATACGACTGTTGTGGCGGCTGGGGATAAACATTCCCCCGCTGCCGTTTGCTCCGTTCTGGCAGGTTTTTGTCGTAATGACAGGCTATTTCTCCCTTGGATATGGGCTGTGGATGTACTGGACGGTGTGGCGGGCCCAGGGGATGCCTCTCCTGTTCGCCTGCGAAATCAGTCTTATCGCGGGCGTGTTATTTGGCCTGACGATGGCACTTTTTCATCTGTGGCGGCGAAAGGTGAATAAATTACCTGACTGGAAAGATCTGTAATGAAATAAATATATGCTGTCAGGTTGTGAATATTCCTGGCCTGACAGACGCCTCGTTTTCTAAAAACATTTACCCTGTATGGTGTGGTTATTATACGTGACTACGTCCGTTCTGGTATTACTCCTGTCCGGAAGGGGCTGTTGTGTTTCTTATTGTCGTATATAGTCAGAACAAATATATTCAAACGAAATAGAGGTAAATGGCGAAAGGCATTGTGGCTGAGGCATGTGTGTTGTCCGGGTATGGGCAGACGCGAAGAATGACAAGCCATTCGGTGCCGTGAATGGCTTCTTCGGGACTGCCACGTCCCGGGGCGATGTGACGCTTATAAGTGCTCAATTTTCAATTTAAGTCATCCACTGTCTGTATTTAACTGATTTCAATATTTTTATTACATCACGACGTGCGATATATGAAATGCACAGGCTTTCATATCGTGCGTAAATCATCAAATAAAAAGGAATAATACTATGTTTAAATATTTTATTCTGCGCAAACAGCAGCAGCTGTTCTGTTATTTCTGCGGTATCGTGCTAGCGATGGTTCTTATGCTCCTGTTCCCTTCCGTTCTTCGGGGGAGTGGGTTTTATCTGCTTTTATCGTCTGTTGCGCTGTTCTGGGCAGGCCTTGCCCTATATACGCGTCACATCGACCGGATGAGAAAGCCAGAGGTCTCACCGCTGGTCAGTATTCGCGACGGTAATCAGGTGGTGGCCGAGGTGCCGCGCCATGAAAAGGCCCGGCTGGAATGGGAAATCTTCCGGGACGATGAGGTGTTTCGCCAGCAAAGGTGGGAGCTTACAGGCCTGACCGGACGGGTTATCAGCCGGGGGCTGTTGTATACGCCGGCGGTGATGCTGGTCGGTATCGGTATTCTCGCCTGGGGTTCCCCACAGGATGCCATCCAGCTGATTAATGCTCTTCGTAATATGCCTGCTGCGGAACTGGTGCATCAGATTGGTTTTGTCCTGTGCCTCGTCCTGCAGATTAGCGTCATATCAGTTCTGATCGCTGATGTTGTAGCCGGGAGAGGATTGCCGAATGTATTTCGCCGCGCGTTGCTCGACAGGCTGCCGGCAGAGTTCTGCCTTATCAGAAGAGGGACAGAAAGATGAGGACGACGACAGGAAAACGCATCGGGAAAGAAAGGAACATCAGGGAATAAAATACATGGCAAAGATATTAATGATGGCGGGCAGTACCGTTGTTGTGCTGAGTTTGCTGGGGTTTCTGGTGCTGCTTCTGAAAGGACGCGCAGTAACGAAGACTTCCCCGGTTCTGATGTCACTCAAAGCCCTGGGTATTCGCCCCTCAGAGGCTGAGCAACGGTTGTGTCGCCAGCAGGTCTGGGTGGGTAATGACACACTGATGACGCCACGGGAACAACATTTTTTCCGGGCATTACTGAGGCATACCAGCCGAAATCGCTGGCTGTTGTGTCCTCAGGTCCGGGTGGCAGATATTGCCACACTCTCTTCCCATATCCGGCCACGATCCCGGACCTGGTGGCAACTCTTCCGCATGGCATCACAGTGGCACTGCGATGTGGTCATCGTTGACATCCATACCTTCGCTATCATCGGCGCAGTTGAACTGGATGATGCCTCACATCTGAAAAAACACCGTATCCGGCGCGATATTCTGCTGGAAGAGGTTCTGAGGCAGGCCGGTATTCCACTACTACGCGATCGGGATTCAGAGAGGCTGGTAAGAAGGGTCGGAGAGTTTCTGAAAAACCGCGGAGCCGATGCTGCCGAAAAATCCATAACCGGTATGAATTCAACGACAGAGCATACTGAACGCAAGGAGAAAGAAAAATGATTATCGCCGCCGAAGTGAAACGTGATGAACAGGGGTACTGGACACATCCAGCGCTGGCACGCAGTGGTTGTGAAACTTCCGCAGAATTAAGCTACTGGCTCAGAACTCATAAACTTCAGTGCTTTGTGATGACAATGCGCGATGAGGCGCCTGAAGCCTTTGCTGCCGGATTTACGGATGAAGCCCCGGATGCCCGTGGCTGGATACCGGAACCGCCGAATGATGATGATGGCTGGCTCCTGGGCTCTGTCCACGATACCGGCGACGGACCCGTCTGCTACTGGTTTCGGCATACCACAAAATCCTGACGCCTCCGCATGGCGTCGTTGTCCAACCCCGGGAACGGGGAAAAGCCAGTTTCCCCCGCTCCCGGCGTTTCTTAAAACACCCGTTAAGGAAATACTGTGAAAAAAATTAACCGTACACTCCGCAGATGTTGTCTGTCGGGGCTTATTAGTCTGACTTTGTTTGCACCTGTTCCAGCCGTGTATGCCGCCAGCATCGAGACGGGATATTCACCGGAAGGAACGGCTCTGCAGCTGGTCCTGAAGACTATTGATTCTGCGCAGCAGGAAATCCGGCTGATGGGGTATTCCTTTACCTCACCTGAAGTCGCCAGCGCGCTTGTCAGGGCAAAGCGGCGTGGTGTCGATGTGAAAGTGGTTCTGGACTGGAAAGCCAATACCGGCAAGCAAAACCAGGCGAGTCTGGCGGCCATGAATCTTCTGGTCAATGCCGGCATCCCGGTTCGCACAGTGTCGCAGTACAAAATCATGCACGATAAAGTCATGATTGCTGATGGCCGCAATATTGAAGTCGGGTCTTTTAACTACACCCGCGCCGCTGAACGCGTCAATTCAGAGAACGTGTTGGTCGTATGGGATGATCCTGTCGTAGCTCAACGCTATCTGCAGCACTGGCAAACTCGTTGGGAGATGGGAAAAGACTGGAGTTCCTCGTATTAATCCCCTAGCTCAATAACCTGCTCGTTGCGCCAACAAGGGCTGGTTATATAACTAAAAATAACGTAACTCTCGCTGCATCTAGCGACGTGTAGTATCTTTGTTCAAGTATTCAGTTATATGCTTGAGGAGGCAGAGATGTCACAGGTCGTTAACGGAGTTACTTCCTCATCTAAACGTCCCTATAGAAAGGGCAATCCTGTTTCTGCGGCAGAACGTCAGCAGAAAGCTGTTGCCCGAAAAAAAGCGACGCATAAAGAGGTGAGAGTATTTGTGCGGGACAAGCTTAAAAACCAGCTTCAAATTATGTGTGAGAATGAAGGAATTACTCAGGCAGAAATGATTGAGAGGCTGATAGAAAGGGAATCTGCAAAACTAGGAATTGACGTAACGACGTCACATTCTTGATCCGGTTGGCTATGAGTGCTAGATTACTGATCGTTTAGACATTGCTGGTTGGCCACGCCTTAAAGTGGCAGGGAACTGGTTCTGCTGAGGTATAACCCCGGAATCAGAAAGCAAAAACCCCGATAATCTTTCCATTCTTGGCGGAGTAGAAGATTAACGGGGCCTTCATAAACTGCATAGAACGTGTTGCTCTATGCAGGGAGTATAGAATTATGCCCAGAAAAGTTCAAGACTTTCTGTGCTCACTCCTTCCGCGCAACATAAGCGCAGGAAGCGGTGACTGATCATAACCAACAAAGCCCACGCAAGTATGTTCAGGTAAACAATCCTGAACCTGTTTTCACGGTTCCCCTGGACTACACTCCCTGGCCTTTCTCGCTGAAACTTATGGTAAAAGCCAATGGTTTCACTGAAAGTTTCAGTTTCGATATCGCATCAGCGATGTCGCGTAGGGACGGAATACGAAAACGTAAACCCCCATTTTTGCGCCGCAGAGCGATGAATGCGTTGCTCATGGCGATGTGTTTTTATTACGATCCCCTGTCAAATAAAGTTTTGCGCTCACTCAGAGAGATTGTCCTGGAGTGCGGACTTGCAACTAAATCTCTTTCTGGCGAAGTGTCCATTACACGAGCAATCAGGGCACTGGAATCGCTGGAAAAAGATTTTGAATTTGTTGCCTGCTCATCGGATTGCTATTCAACTGCTGAGGTTTTTTTCACTCCTAAGCTGTTCGAATTTCTTGGCGTATTTCCACTCTCTCTGAGCGAAGCCAGACTGAAGTGTCTGGCCGCCAAAAACAGCGGCAGGGAGAGTGCAGATGAGTAATGCGCACAATCCGCAACACTGGAGTCAGCTGGATACGGAAGAACAGATCCGTTTCTGGCAGGGGGTAGAGGACGGCCATGTGGCATCTTTTCTGGTTTCCCCGGAGAAGAAATCCACCCGTCGCCGGCGCGGCGAGCACTCCACAAAACCCAAATGTGAAAACCCGACCTGGTTTCGACCGGAGCATTACAAAAAACTGGGTGGCCAGCTGGGGCACGCCTATAACCGTCTTGTTCAAAAAGATCGCACCACTGGTGAGGTGCGACTGCGTATGCACGTATCGCTTCATCCGCTGTACGTCAGGGAACGCCGTCGGGCTGGCCGCCGGTATGGCTTCCGGCCGGAAAAGCAACGTCTGCTGGATGCTATCTGGCCAGTGCTGATCAGCTTCTGTGATGCTGGCAAGCTGACGGTCGGTATGTGTATTTCTCGTCTGGCAAAAGAACTCAGCCAGAAAGACAGTCATGGAAAAGTTATTCCGGAAACAGAGGTAACAGTCTCACGTCTGTCCCGGTTGATTGACGAACAGGTTCGTTTTGGTGTCCTGGCTGTATCTGAAGAAAATAGCTGGGACAGGGAATCCCGTACCTGGCTTCCTAAATACGTCTATATCACCGCGTTAGGGTTTCAGATGCTGGGAGTGGATCTGGAAAAACTTGATGCGGAACAACAAAAAAAGCTCCGGCAAAGCGAAGAGCGTCGTCGTCTTATCGAGGAGGGGATTCTGCGTGAAGATGAGGAGATCTCCCCGCGTGCAGCACGTGAGCGCTGGTACCGTCAAAAAACTCTCGATGCACTGAGGTTCCGTCGGCAGCGTGGCGCCGGGCGTAAACGAGCTAACCGCCTGGCCAGATATTCTCGTGAGCGCCAGATCCACGAAATGTCGCTTCATATCCTGAAGACAATGCCGGCAGACGAGGCTTACTGGTGTACAACGGAGCGGCTGCAGCAGCTGGCCATTCAGAACCTGTATCAGCTGGAGCTGGCCCTGGCTCCGCCGTCCTGACGGATATCGTTTTGCTATTTTTTCTATGCCCCTGCCCGGGGCTTTTGGCGTTTGTCCGGATTCATGAAATTGCCTGTTTTTTATCCACCTGACGTTCCGGCCGTCGGACCATCGCTGGTTTGAGCACGTATACCCTGTGACGTTCGCACCAGGTTTTCACTTATCCACAAAAAACCGCAAATGAATAAACAGGGAATTTAGCAAAAGGGAAACAGCAAACCTGCAAAACAGTCTTACCCCCCCTTTTTTAATCCCCTGCATTGCAAGCAGCAGGGAGATCTTTTGTCTTTGCCGGCTCTGTGAATAACTCAGTGAGGCCTTCGCTTACAGCGGCCGCAAGCGTCCGCGTCGCTCAGATAAAAGTAGCTCCCATCGCTTCGCGACGGGCCCGACCGGAGAACTACATTAGTTACAGCATTCATAATGGTGTTCATCATAAAACCGGCGCCGGTTTGCCAGCCGGGTGCCCCTCCCCACCACTGAAAAGCGCCGCCGCCCCCGGCCGAAGGCCGGGAGTAGTGTCGCTTTTAATGATGGGTGTTGTAACTACTCTTCTTCGTCGCTGTGGGTGGAGCTGCGGTCAGTTGTCTGGTACACGCTCGTAAGCGGCCCTCCGGCCCGCTAACGCGGAGATACGCCCCGACTGCGGCTAACGCCTTGCCGGGACCACTCCGACCGCGTACAAAAGCATCTGTAACGTTTTAAGCGGGTTTAAGCTAGCCAGGGCAGGGGGTAGACAGGCAGAATTTATGAACGGGTAACCGGCTACGCCGGGCTTTCGGCGCCATTTGACTCTACCGATACATGTAACATCATCAGGCGCCTCCATGCCGCTGACGCGGCATCCAGAGGATTTCCGATGCTGTAGGCTTTAACGTCTGCTTTGTGCCAAGAACGGAAGTAGCCCACAGCACTTAGTGTTAACTAACGGGGTGCAGGTCAGTGCAATGTGTTGTTCGGCAGAACAGGCAGTCAGTAGGTGATAGTGGAAGTTTTTGGTGCGAAAGGCAGCAACAACGCAGCACAGACAGCAACCCGGGGCCGTGGAAAATAATGCAACCAGACACCGTGATGCCTTGGGGAAACCTCGTCCTTCAGGCAGGGGAGGAAAGGAGACGGTTTTCCGGCAAACATGGTTTTCCGTGTAGGCTGATGTACCAGCACTGATTATGGTTGTGCTAAAGACCTGGAGAACTCTAATCCAAGGCTCTGTCCGGACCGAAATCATCCGGCACGATGCGTGTAAATGATACCGTCAGAGCGTACCGCAGAAGTCTACTTTTCAAGCTTACTTTTAATAAGTAGATTTTTATTTATAAAAAAGGGTGAGATGGCTGACATAAAGTACATTTCCTGTTACGTTACTTCTAAATCCTCTTTGGAGTAATAGAATGATCGCCAGTACAGTTTCCTCATTAACGATTCCATTTATTTCTGGTTTGTTAAAAAAAATTGGTGAAAAATCCGCAGAGAAAGCCATCTCGAAAGCTGGTGAGGTTATCCGATCAATAAACATCTATAAGACGCTTAGTGACAGCAGTTCAAATAAAAAATACACTGAAAACCTTTTGAAAAAGGTATTCACATTCAGAACAATATTAAGCGGGGATAAAGATGTATATTTGGATCAAATATATTATCCGCTTAATGTATCCAGTTACAAAAGAAAAAACATAACCATAGATGATTATGAAAGCTTAGAACAAGAGCAGCGTATTTGTCTTGTCGGCGTTGCCGGACAAGGTAAGACAATGACCATGAAAAAAATGTTCCTTGAAGACTTAAATAAGTCTCTTTTTTTTCCAATCTTTCTAAGCTTAAGGAATCTTGATTTCTCAAAGGAATTATCATTAGTTGAGGCACTAGAGACACATTTCATAACAAACGGCGTTGACTGTAGTAAAACTGACGTGTCAGCATTATTGAAAAATAACCCAGTGCGTTTATATCTTGATGGGTTTGATGAAATTCCTGTAAGCCACAGAAAACGAGCAATAAAATTCTTGGATGAGTGTGATATGCAATGGAACTGTAGTGTTATTTGCTCCACTAGACCTGATACGGAATTTTGTAAACTTCCGGCATATACTACTTATAAAGTAGAATACTTAAAGGAGCTGGATGTAAGAAATATCATACATCGGAACATCACAAATGTTAATTCCGTCAGGCAACTCAATAAAATGTTAGATGAGAAAAAATTCCTTCATGAATCTATCATAACGCCCATATTAGTTGATATATTTATAGTAACTTGCTTTGGATTAGGCAGAGACCCTGAGAATGTAACCTCCTATTATGATGCGCTTTTTTCATCTCTGGCATATAAACATGACTACCACAAAATTTTCTCCCGTGAAAGACTTAGCACGCTAAATGATATACAACTCGAGAATTGTTTTATTTATTTTTCTTTCATGTCACACTTAGATCAAAAAACAACGCTTGACAGAAACACCTGCTTATCTATTTTTAAGGAGTCCTTAGAGTTTATAAATAAAGAAACTGAAAACGAGTATGATGTAATGATGGACATTATTAACCTCACTAATCTTCTTGTAAACGATGGTTATGATGCTTATACATTTATCCATAAATCGATACAGGATTATTATGCAGCGAGATTCCTTACAAAAAGGCCAGATGATGAACAAATAGAATTTTGGAGCGAAGCTAGTTGTTTTTATGAGCGTAACTTTTGTTATATGTGTAAGTGTTTAAATGAAATAGGATATTATAATGATTATGTATCAAATATCCTCAACACTTCTAAGAAATTAAGTAGAAATGGTGTTGTTTCGTATGTTAACTTTGAAGAGGTTAAATCAATTTTAGCCGGTGTTAGCATCAATTTTGATGCAAAAAATTTCCAAAGCATGACATTTAAACTTTTGAGAGGAGAAGATGAATATAATGAAATTGAAATAATTGAAAGTATTTACAATAGGGTTATTTTCAGTAAAAGATTTATACCACCTTATGATTTTCTTTACACATTCTGTTTGGATAATAACGACATGATTAAAGAGAGGCTATCGATAAGTTCAAACAAAAAACATTTATCGAGAGCGACATCTTATTTTTTAGATATTCATGCCGAAGAGTTTTTTAAGGTTTTTCCTGAGATTGTAACTGCTACTGAGAAATATGTTTCTTATATAAACAACAGCCTTGACTTATTATTCAAAGAGTATGAAAGCCATATGGCTCTAGGGCTCACCCAGTCAAAAAGTGCAATGAGATTAATAAAAAACAGAGCTAGAAAGCGTTCAGGTTAGTGGGTTGACCCTGAGCGCTGAAAGCTCACTCGGGTTGACCAAACATTTAGTAAATCATCGTTCTGTATGCCGTCATGAGTCTCATACTTTGAAAGCAGCGATCGCTGTGGTGAGACTGTAGCGCGGACATGTCTATTTGGTCTGAGGGGGGGGAGGGGAGTGCGGACGAATTCCTGGACCTTCAGGGGTTAATTTATGCATTCATACGAGGACCGGATCCGGGCCGTCGAACTCTATTACCGGTACGGAAAGAAAGCCTCCGTTGTCGTCATGGAGCTGGGATATCCTTCCACAAAACAGCTGGGCCGTTGGGTTCGGATTTATGAAGAGAAGGGCGATTTACCCAGGGAATTAAAGCCAAGAGAACGCTATTCACGGACACAGAAAATTGCTGCTGTTGAGCATTATCTTACCTTACTGTGGCGAAATCGGCCCGGCACCGGAAAATTTACTCGCCCGGGATTTTAGTTCCTGCAGGCCAAATGAGAAGTGGCTGACCGATATTACGGAGTTCCAGCTTCCGGCTGGAAAAGTCTATCTGTCGCCGGTTATCGACTGCTTTGATGGCCAGGTTGTAAGCTGGTCGATAGGAACACGCCCGGACGCGACGCTGGTGAATACGATGCTCGATGAAGCACTCGATACGCTCAACGAACATGATAAACCGGTAATACACAGCGATCGTGGTGGCCATTACCGGTGGTCGGGCTGGCTCGATCGTATCAACACATCCGGACTTATAAGGTCCATGTCGCGCAAAGGATGCTCGTCGGATAATGCTGCGTGTGAAGGCTTCTTCGGGCGTATCAAAAACGAAATGTTCTATGGCAGAAACTGGGCTGGTATCACGCTGGAAAAATTTATCTGCTTCCTGGACAGGTACATACGCTGTTATAACGAGAAACGTATCAAGCTATCATTAGGTGCAATGAGTCCGGTGAAGTACCGGCAGCATCTTGGGATCACAACATAACAGTCCAGGAAAACATCCGCAGCCCCGAGACGGACATCTCAAATTAGCTACTACATCATCACTACGCTTAATGCGTTTTATGTTAAATATCATGCACTTAACGTCAAATTATAACTACTCTACTGCAATGACCTGCACACTATCACTGCCGGCACGGCTTCAGTCAGGATAGATGGATTCTTTTCCGGCATTAATGCCCTGAAGACGGACACGGTCTTTGTCAGGCAAATGGATACCCATCAGGCGAAGAATAAAGCCGCGCCCCCCCCGGTTAACCTGACGGTTATAGTCATACAGGGCAGCATTTTCTTTTTTAAGCTTTGACCATTCATGCATGAGTGTTAGTACATCGAGATCGGTAATGTGCTTCACTTCATCGCCGATACGTACCGTGAAAATTCCTGTTCCCGTCATGATGATCCCCTACGGAAATATAAGTTTCAGATTATCGTTGTTCATAAGGTCACCTGTTCTATTTCACAAATTTCCAGATACCTGGCGGTACCCGGTCATATAACTTTCCCATCGTCATCTCCGCCAGCCGGTGATCCACCGCGGCATTGAAATGCTCAAGCTCATCATCTGACAGGGAATATTTGTTTTTTTCTATAACCCTTTCCAGGGTGTCCTTCGAGGTACAGCGTCGAAGTCGTAAAATCCATTCCTGTTTCGTCATCTTCTGCTACATCCTGAGGTGTCCCGGTAATTTCATTTTGTAATATACTTTCCTTTCACTCGGTTATGAGTGAACCATTTTGCCGATATGATGTAAACCACAAAAGTTATGAGTGCGGAAAGGCTGTATATCCGGAGAACAGGTACCGTTTGATGAAATCGTATCATCTGGCCGGAGTCATCTGCAAGACTCATTAATGCATTGCTGTAAGTTTCAATCTTAAGAAAATGGTAGTACGGTTCCATCACAACATGCAGAAAAAATAAATTAAGCAGATACGTCAGAGAAAACACCTTTTCCTGCCCGTTAAAGGGTGTGTACTGCGCAAAGCCGAACATCCATCCTGTGAACATCAGAAAACAAATCGCGAAATACACCACCAACCATACCGCTGTTTTCATCACTGCCCCTCATTATATAATTTGTCGATAACGCAAATGGCATTCAGGCGTTCAGGTCCGTGCCGTTCTGTTTCTGATATTCACTAATGCTCAGACCGGACAAACGGATTTTATCCGAAACCTCCCTGAACTGCTCTTTCCAGCCATTTGTCAGATGTCTTTGCGACGCGATTTTACAGGCGACGCTGAACGGCGTTCTCCCCAGTTTCTCGGAAAGCCAGAAAAGATGCTTACCAATATCATCATTCGGGACGCCATCGAGCGCATCCAGTAATAAAGTTTCCTCTTCAGCCACCCAGGCCTGGCGGGCATTCGGAAAGCGTGGGTCAGGTACAGGTGCCTGTTTCTCTTCCTTCGGTTTCGATGCTGCCGGTACCGTAGGCTTTTTCATGCTGACGCGTGCTTTCATGGCGCCGATGGCCGCCACGGCCCGCACCAGGGTTTCACGCTCCTGGCGGGTGAGCAGATCATCTTCACAAATCAGGGTGTTCAGATTATCGATCAGGGTGTCCAGTCGGGTTTCAGTGACTTTCATGGTTCAGCTCTTGTTCCTTGTGGTGGTTGGGTACAGTCCCGGTTCTCATGCTCCGGGCCGGAGATCGTCAGTCAGTTTTTGCAGCGCGTGCCGCTCACGCCAGGATGAACGTGGCTTGCTGAAGACAATGGGCTCAGGGCCTCTCTCCTGTTCCGGCGTCGTTCCACACCATCACCTTGGCCAGATGCTCCGCCACCTCCCGTCCTATGTAACCGGCCAGGATAGCCAGCGCCATGGCGCCCGCTTCACGCGACAGCGGACTGCAGAACCCGAATCCGTCCGTCATCAGGAGCCACTGCAGTCGTTCCGTCCAGTGCTCGCCGGGTTTGCGTACCGGCGAAAACACAATCTCCGCCAGCTGCTCGCGGTTGCAGTACAGCTGGCGCTGCTCCAGGTCGTCCAGCAGGCTGTTCAGGTCGCGCCGGTCAGCTTCTTCCTGACTCATCAGCGGCCAGCGGATGCGGTGCCACTGCAGCTCCTGCGCCTGGTCGACCGAGAACCCCGCGCGGGCCAGCAGGTCAGCCAGCGCGGCCTGCGTGTCATCCTCAAAGCCGGTCGCCGTGAGCGGGAATGCCTCCGGACTGTCGCGCAGAACCTGCAGCAGGCGCGCCGGCGCCGGCAGCGCCCGCAGGGACGCTTCAGGACTGACCACGGCGAGTCGAATATCCTCAGTCAGCCCGGTGATCCCCTGCGCCTGCAGCGCGGCGTCCAGCTGGCGGTACCAGGTGCCGGTCTGGTCCGCCGGCGCGGTAACGTTCCGCGTGCCCGCCTCCGGCGCGGCGCTCTCATTGATCTGCACCCGGACCGCAATCCCTGCATCGTGGCAGGCCTGCAGCCAGGTGGCGACCTGCAGGGGATCGCCTTCCAGGCGTGTCACCTGCCCGGCCGTGCTCCACAGCTGCAGGCAGGTGGTGTCGTCAAGACGGATCACGTAGTCGGCCCGGCACGCCAGGTGCCAGCGATCGTCCAGCGCCACCGGCCGGTCGTCAGCCTCATCTGCCTGGACAGGCGGGACCAGGGGCAGAACCCGGACTGCCGTCGCGCGCTGCTCCGCCAGGACGCGCGCCTGTTCGTCAGCGAGAAGCGGGGCGGCCAGCGTCCTGCCGGCGTCCGTCAGCTCAACGGCCAGCTGCATGTTCGGGGCGCGCAGGGTGCGCAGCCAGCCCGCGGCTTCCATGCGCCGGCAGGAGGCCCGCAGGTTCGGCCCGTACACCGGGGCGTCCCCGCCCTGCTCCAGCACCCGCTCGATATCGCGCGTCGCCACCGGCCCCGGACATTTCGCATCGAGGGCGGCCAGCACAATCAGCACCCGCCGCTGCAGCGGCGACGGACGTCGGGATTTTTCCCGCATCATTGTCCCTCGTTCCTCTGAGAAATGAGCGTTTTTAGCCGTTTATAGTCTGCTTCGACCCGTGTGGTGGCCAGGCCCGTGTGTCCACGCAGCGCCAGGAGATACCAGAAGCGGAGGATGTCATGAGCCTTGTTCACTTCCCAGACATAATGGGTTCCATCCCTGCGAAAATCGCATTGCTTTATTTCCTCTTCTGCCATCTGCGTCATTTGCTCATAGCTGAGCGAAAACATCATTTCGTCATCCATCCTGCCCGCTCCGTCTGATAATGTCCGGTTAAGTGAAAATTCATCTCATGAATGATTATTTACTGAAGTGGTATATATCATATCAGATATGATGTTTATATTAATGACAAATATCACATTCAGTATGATTTTATGTGAATTGCCAAATTATCATATTCATTGCCGGTTTCCCGCCTCACAGACACGAAAAGAAGCTGAACCAGCTGGAGATCTCAGACGACGGAAGTCTCCAGCAATGGAGAGATGGATACGGCAGGTTCATAACAACCGCTGGCGTGTCTTCAGTTGGCACAGATGGACGCTCTTCGGGCAGGGATGTCTTCAGGACGAACGAGATCTGTCAGACAAATGGATACCCATCAGACGCAGAATAATGCCACGCCACCCCTGGTGAACCCGACGGTTATAGACATTCAGGCCCTTTGTGTTGGTGACTGGCCTTCCGATTTTCGGGTCAGTTTTCCGAGTATTCACTCGGACTGTCGTCACTCAAACTGTTATCCGGTATGACCACACGGTGACTTTCAATTATCATATTGATGATTTTGCTTCGTGGCCCTTCGCGCCAGCGGACATCGGCATAAAATTGCGCAAGCTCGGTTTCCATTTGAGATATATCAGAAAATGCGCGAACGAGATAATATTTATCCTTATTATCCAATGAGTTGCCAAACCTCTTAACATTCAGGCCGCATGACTCATGTAGAGGGATGCTCTGTTCTTTCATTACCGCATGGAATGCTTCACCCGTCCCAGGTTTCAAGGTGTACTGGAGCACTTCGATTACTGATGCCATTGTGTTTGTCCTGAAGAAAATTTCATTAATATACTGATAATAAAACATATTACATTTTTAGTGCGTGAGTCATTTCCATTTTTACTGCATTACGCATAATCGGCATAAAAAATGCTGCCCAGTTGCATGATTTAGTACATGCCATAATCATTTTGCGCAACACAGGAAAAAACACCGTCACAAAGAAATGGCTGAACATTTTATTCTATGTGATACCTCCATTACAAAATGTTGCTCTGAAGTTTTAAAATGTCACGCAATGTGCGTTGTTTGTTAAAAATGCTAATGTTAGCTTTACATCACCTATACAATGTAAGGATATTTAAACATAATATAATTAGCGTATGAATTAAATTTCCAGGGATTATGAAAGGTGGCGTATCTCAGCAACAACCATTGCTGACTATGCTATGGATACAAATGGATTAGGGAAAAATTTATGCAACACACAGACCTTCTGATGATTGGCTGCGGCCCGTCAAATCTTGCCGTGGGCGTTGCTCTTGAAGAACGAACGGCACCACACGATATCACATCCTCCATTATTCTTGAAAAAGACGACTCTGTTTGCTGGCACAGAGGTATGCTCTTTCCTGAAGCACAATCACAGGTTTCTTTTTTGAAGGATTTAGTCACTCAACGAGATCCTACAAGCCAGTTCAGTTTCCTTAATTTTCTGCATAAAACAAAACGCCTGGACGATTTTATCAACCTGCAGACGTTTAACCCTTACCGAAAAGAAATATCCGTTTATTTACAATGGGTCGCGGATAGCCTTAAAAAGACCAAA
This sequence comes from Klebsiella sp. K-Nf6, assembly GCF_002806655.1. NCBI lineage: Bacteria > Pseudomonadati > Pseudomonadota > Gammaproteobacteria > Enterobacterales > Enterobacteriaceae > Klebsiella > Klebsiella sp. K-Nf6. Next base: position 57,586 of record NZ_PIBN01000019.1, read on the forward strand.
GTAGTCTACAACAGCAAAGTAACCGCTGTTGAGCCAGATATTTCATCTGACGGAAATATCGCAGGATGGCGAGTATCCGTGGAAAACGGAGATATCTACCACGCAAATCGCCTTATATTCGGCGGTGGACGTGATCTCAATATCCCTGCAGTTTTTGAACATGTATCGCCGGGAAAAGTGGTGCACAGCGCACATTTTCTGACTACGCTTGGAAAAACTGACACATGTGCATTCAAAAATATAGCTGTGATTGGCGGTGCGCAAAGCAGTGCTGAAATGTATCAGTACTGTATTGATAACTTCCCTGATGCTGACATAAAGATGATTATGCGCTCCATCGGCCTGGTGAACTATGAAGGCAGTCAGTTTACCAACACATTGTTCCAGAACAACTACATCAACACCTATTTCAATGCTGACGATGACAGCCGAAAGAAAACGCTGGCTGCCATGCACACGACTAACTACTCAGGTGTGGCACCATCAACTCTTTCAGGACTCTACCGTTTTCATTACCTTCAGGATATGCGTGGGGAAGAGCGGGCAACCATGTTGACACAGTGTGAAATACTTCATGCTGTTGATGACGAAAATGGCGTGCTGCTTACATGGAAAAATAATAAAACCGGGCAGACACATTCAGAACGGTTTGACATTATTCTGCTGGGGACAGGGTATAAAAATAAAACACCTGAATTATTAACAACCTTATCCGAACAACTGGATTCTGAGCATATTCGTGTTGATCGAAATTACAGAGCTATTCTGCCATTTTCTCCTGGCGTATCTCTGCATTTACAGGGGACGAATGAGAGTACCCACGGGATAGCCGATTCACTGTTAAGTGTTCTGGCATTTCGCTCAAAAGAAATTCTGGATGATATCACTGCATAAAATTTAGGGAAAAATAATGCATTCTTTTAAAAAACTTGAACGCAATAATTTGCGTTTCGAGAACAATTTGCATGCCCAGCGATTGCTTCCGTGGCCGGAACTCAATGCTCCTTTTGAAAGTTCATGGTGCGTCATTGCTCCGGGAACAACGTCAACACCGCATGAACATCATGAATATGAAATATTCGTTGCTGTTAAAGGCGAGGCTTTTATTCTTTGCGATAATAAAAAAACCTCCTTTAAAGCCGGTGATACTGTCCAGTTTTCTCCATTCACCCGGCATTGTGTTATCAACGAAAGCGGCGAGCCTTTTGAAATGTACAGCATCTGGTGGGATGCTGATATGTCAGAACGTTTTACTCATCGTCATCAATTAAACACTCAGGTACCTACTCATGACTAAAACACTTATTATCGCCCCGCCCCCCACACCCAATGGCGATTTGCATGTCGGTCATATGGCAGGCCCTTACCTCGCCGGAGATATTTATTCCCGATATTTACGTATGAAAGGGGAATATGTTAACTACGCGACCGGTACAGATGACAGTCAAACCTATGTCGTGACCAGCGCCCATAAACTTAATACCTCTCCTGAGAAACTATGCCAGCAGTCTGCCGACGATATCTGTAGCAGCCTTAAAGACTGGGGTGTTGCACTGGATGGTTATGCCCCGTTTGATGACGAGTATAAAAGAATGGTGTATGCCTTTCTGACACCATTGTTTAACGAGGGAAAGATCCGCCTGAAAACAGTGAAGCTTCCGTACTCACCGAGGCGTGAAACGTTCATGGTTGAATCTTTTGTTTCCGGTGAATGTCCTGTTTGTCTGGCGCAGTCACGTGGCGGTTTGTGTGAGAACTGCGGCCACCCTAATAACTATGATCAGTTAAACGAACCGATGGCAACCCTGCCTCCTTACGAACCGCTGGTATATAAAGAAACTGAAATTCTGGTCTTCCCGGTAGAAGAATACCGTGCTGAACTGGAGCAATATTACGCGACAAAAAAAGGCCACTGGCGCCCGCATATCCTTCAGTTGATGGACGAGTTATTCAGCCGCGAGCTGATTGATTTCCCGATCACCTATCCAATAAGCTGGGGCCTTCCTTCCCGTTTCCCGGGCACCGAAGGGCAAGTAATAAACGCCTGGGCGGAAGGTATGGCGGCTTCCATGTACTGCAATGCGTGTGGAGAGAAAGATCTCAGTCCTGTTGATGCAACCTGGCGCGCTGAAACCGGTAACCGTCTGGTGTATTTCCTTGGCTTTGATAACTCTTATTTCTGGGGTGTTACGCATCTTGCTCTGCTGATGGCGCATGACGGAAAATATATACTGCCTGAATCTATTGTGTCTAACGAGTTCTATGAACTTGAAAATGCCAAATTTTCGACCAGTCGCGGTCATTTGATCTGGGCCCGGGATTTGGTCAGAACTCTGCCCCGTGACTACGCCCGGTTTTATCTCTGCCTGACCAGCCCGGAACATAATCGAAGCAATTTCAGCCGGCAGGCGCTCCAGCAGATACTGAACGATCGCCTGATTGCATCATGGAACACTCTGGTCAGCGAATATAACGCCAGGAACTGGGCTAAATATTCGGATGATGCCACTGAGAGAACGTCAACAACTATAGCGGCCATGCACTCGCGACTGGAACTGACCTGTCGCATCGATACATTCAGCCAGAGCAGACTGGCAGACTGGATACTTCATCACATCACGCGGTTGCAGGAACTGATTTCAGGCGAAAAGGATATCAGTCTGAATGCTTTTAATCGCCAGTTGCAGGTGCTCGTCGAAGGTATGGGGCTGATTATGATTGATCTTCATCGTGCCATCACTGAGACCGGTATTACGGATTACAACAGGCAATGGGGATTACCAGAGCTACTCCCGATTAACACTTTTGCTGAAAGTGAATCCTATGCGTCCTAATATCGCCATCATCGGTGCCGGTATCACAGGCGTCATGACAGCGTTAGCTTGCGCCCGTGAGGGCGCAAGTGTTGACCTTTATGATGCAGGTGCAATACCCAACCCCAAAAACCTGTCATGGGCGTACGGTCGTTTGTGGAAACACGCTCATGAAAACAATGCCATGCTGCAACCTCTGGCCGCTTATTCCAGAAATTACTGGCACACACTTATTGGAGGAGTTAACAGCACTTTCGGCTGCCATACGCAGTCCTTTCGTGTTGTGGATAATGTAACGTGTCAGCATTTAACCCAACTTTATGAGTCCCTTGATATCGGGTTTGACGTTCAGGAACCCGACGCTTCTGTCCTCAGTCAGCAGTTGAATATATCCTCTCCTGACAAGCTGTTATTCATCGGGGACGATGCCATGCTGCTTGATGCACGTAAAATTTATGCCTACCTGTGCCATGAAATGGAGGAGAATCCAGGGATCAGCCTGAAGCCCTTCCATCGTGTTGATCTCAGCACAATTCAGGATGGCAAAAGCCTGCTCATCCAGGGAGAGCGAAAATATTACACAACGGTGATTTGCACCACCGGTACTCCGATTGCCGAACACAACTCAGATCCCCTGTCCCGGCCAGTGTCTCAATATCAGGTGCATCTCGATGTTCATCTTAATGATGACCAGACTCCTTTGTTCGGACCGGTGCTGACGATGGGAGACAGTAATTATTCATGGTGTGTGCCGTCGCCGGATCGCAGAGTGCTGAAAGTGAGCGCCAGTCGCTTCTCATACCCCACCCCACCGGACAGCAGTCACCAACTGGCATGTAAGGCGTATTTACTTGACCAGCTGCGCATCAGCTATGACAAGGTCAGGCTTTATGTGTCGCCCTATTTTGAAATACCGTCTGCTGCACGACAAAAACAGGCTTACTGGCGGGAACACAACACCGCTGGCTGCCTCATCATTGAAGCCTGTGATGCTTCTGTTTTCAAAATAGCACCGGCGTTATCGCAACAACTCTGCCGCTATGCCATTCACGGAGTTAAAGAATGAGTAATGAGACAATATTGCAGAACGATGCGTTGTATCGGATCAGCAAACGCAACGAGAATTTGATACTTTTGGCTTCACTGGTGTCCACGCTGGGTAGCGGGATCCTCACTATCGCTAACGCACTGATTATCTCTGAAAGCATGGGGACGGCAAAAGCTGTCGGTACGCTATTCATTTTAATTGCCCTTCCACAGGCGTTTTTTTCCCTTCTGTTCGGGAAACTGTCTGACGTCTATGACAGAAAGAAGATCTGTATTTTCACTAACCTTGTAAATACGCTGATTGTGTTGGCGGTCTTGGCCGGTATTAATACATTCTCCAATCCATCAATGATTATATTTGTCTGTAGCTTCATGCTTTCAATGACGATGGCAATGTTCTTCCCGGCAAATAACGCAATAATCAAAGACTCGGTTGAGTCCGGCAGAATGGCCGCTTTCAATGCCAGACTTGAAATGGCTGTACAAATCGGGGCACTGACTTCCGTGGCGATTGGCGGCTTCCTTATCCAGTTGATCGGCGTTGATTTTGTTTTCGTGCTGAATGCCGCGACTTTCATCATCAGTGCCGTTTTATTTTATATGTTGTCACCGAGAGAGCATGAAATTGTGGGGGCTTCCGGCGGCAGTCACGACACCAGTACAACAGAGTCTGCCCCAGCGTCAGCTGTCAGAAAACCCTGGCTAATGCTGCTTTACGGGGTTGGTAACATCATTGTTACTGTCAGTAATATGCTTCTGGTTTTACTGGTCACCAAACATTTTTCTTCCGGTGCCGGTGTTCTCGGTATGGTGGATGCCCTGGCCGGTGTGGGCGTTGCCATCGCAGCGGCAATGACTCCTTTCCTGCAGAAGCGATTCTCGCTGCTGACAATCGTGCTGTTTGGCTATGTGGCCAATGCGGCATTTATTGCCCTGCAGCCCCAGTTTTCACTGACCTGGCTGATGGTATTCTTCCCTCTTGGCGCCGTCTGTTTTGGTCTGGCCCGTATTTCATGCCGGACTCTTATGTTTAATACGATCCCGTCTCATTACACCGGACGTTTTTTCGGGTTCAGTAATGCAATCGGATTAACGTCAGCTGTAATCCTGACCTACACCATCGGTGGACTTGTTGATAACACCACTATTCTCGCGGGTTATGTGGCACTTGCTCTCGCCGTCGCATCCCTGTCTTTACTGGCTTCGGCTCTGGTTTTTAAAGGAAAAGCAAAATGAAATTACTGGCGATTGAAGTGGGGCAATTTGGCGATTATTACAATTCTCGCTATCAGCAGGTAGAGCAGTATGGTGTTGAACTGTTTGTGTTGTCCGGCGTGGCTGACAGCGATCACTGGCATGCAGGGCGTTTTTTTATCTCCAATAGTATGGATATCAGTGATCTGATCGCACTGGCATCGCAACTGCATAAGGATTTTCATTTTGATGGTGTGTTCACTTTTGCTGAAAACAGTGTGATTGCCACTGCCATGATCGCCAGTGTACTGAATCTTCCGACAATTCCGGTGGAGGCAGCAGTGAAAAGCCGTAACAAAATCATCATGCGTGATGCCCATCGCACTGGCCATGCGCCTCACCCGGAATACAGGCTGACTAACACGCTGGCAATGGCGCTGGATGCCGCCGCTGAGCTGGGTTATCCGGTGATCCTCAAACCGACACTGGGCTCTGCCAGTCAGTTTGTTTATCGCGTTAATAACAGTCTGGAGATGAAGGAATTTTTCCCGAAAGCACTGGCCGGTATCAGCGAGATGAGTCAGTTTAAAAATGAGGGTATCACGGACGTTCTGGGGCCAAATTCACTACTGGTAGAATCGTACCTGGACGGTCGGGAATTTCTGATAGAAGCCTATATCTGGGATGGCAATACCGTTCTGGGCTCTGTTGTCGACCGGGTCACCCTGGAAGGGAATTCTTTCGACGATGACGTTCATCATGCACCGACCGATCTTTCAGAGCAGGATTTGCAGCAAATGCACGCTGCTGTCCACGCCGGAGCGGTGGCCCAGGGGCTGACCCGTAGTGTTATGCATGCCGAAATACGTTTTCACCAGGGAAAACCATATATCGTTGAGATTGCAGCGCGCCCTGGAGGCGGTGGCCTTGATTTTATGGCACGCCTCTCGGCAGGTTACTGCCCGATTCAGGCTGTTATTGATATTGCCTCCGGACGAAAACCGGATTATCAGCATTACAGCCCTACAGGAAAACATACGTTCGCACTTTGCCTGATCTCCGACCCTGGCTGCATCGAATCCATTCTGCTACCGGATAACATCAAACACGACCCAGATACATTTATGCTGAAGGTCATCTCTCATCCCGGTACAGTGATAAAACGTCCACCTATGGGTAACGATATTATTGGTTTCCTGGGCGTGATGGGGGCAAGCCGGCAGGAGACGGAAGAAAAAGCAATGCGCTACAGCAAGCAAGTGATAGTGACTACACGTTGAAAAAAATCGGACTGGCGATTGCGTTAGGGAAAGACGCCAATAGCCATACACAAACGTTCATTGAGGCTATTAACTATAGCCTCAAGCATTTCCCTGAGTTCAAACAAAATACGCTTAAAATTGTCAATGATGAAAAATCACTGGATGGGGGCATTCGCGCTGCCGGCGAGTTGATTGAGTGGGGGGCTGACGTGGTGGTAGGACATTTTTCCAGTATTGCTGCTCTGGCTGCACTGCCTTTGTACTCACGCCAGTCGATCCCATTAATACTACCGGCTTCAACAGCCTGTGAATTGGGTGATTATAACAGAGTAAACCAGATTGAATTATTCCGGTATCAGAAAGATAATTCAGAACTGATCTCCTATTGCCTCGAAGACGGTATTATCAATCACATGGAAGGGAACGTTTATGTCGTGGTGCAGGACAATATGTACGCTAACCGTTTGATGGATTATATTCCCCTGATGAGTGATGTCAGGGTAATTCGTGAATTACCGGGCAGAATTGAAAGAGAAGATACCTTCATCATTATTGGTTACAGCGATTTTGCATCCCGTATCATTAAACTACTGTCTCAAACGCAAATTTACCGGATACTCCTGGTTGATGATTCTGACAGCTCAGAAGCGCACAGGTCGTGCATTATACGTCCTCAGCGCCTGTCTCGTGTTCGTTCTGCCTCTCATCTATCACAGCACGGACTGAAGCGCCCGTACTGGAATGAAACCTTACTGGCGCTTTCTCTGGCTTCCGGTGCGCTGCCCTCTGTTCAGGGCAGAACGGACGGCGGATTAAGGTTCAGCACTTATCTGGGCTTACAGGGTTTCGACAGGTCCCATTGTTATGAAGGTTGCAATCTGGTCTCAGAAGATTTGGATTAGCCTGAACCTTATCAATGATTTAAAATCAGATAATTACAAAATTGCGCGTGTATTACTGATATGGGGGAATGGTGTTATGGCATTCCCCGTCCCGACGGTATCCCGCTTTCCAGCGCCAGTCCGGTGATCTTCACAAACGCCCGCATATTACTGGTCAACAGAACGACACACCGGCCAGTCGCATTGCGGCTTCGGGCCAGGATAGCACCGGAGCGCATTCGGGCTAAAGGGATGACCGGGATCACGATACGATGATCGCGCAACAACGCATCAGGGCCTTCAGTAAGTTCCGCACGTGGTCATCGATCAAGCATGGCCCGGTTTAAAAAAATACGCTGAGAGTTCGGCTGCGGTGATATCAAACTCAAGCTGCTGTATTAATTGTGCCAGTTTTTTCTCCGCAGTATCACGATCGATCTGATTCTGTACTATCTGGAGAGCAACCTGTTTTAGCTCCGGAGGGAGGTGTTCCAGATCGATATGATTATCACCCGAAATTTCATCATCCGGATTGTCGAAGAGCCAGCCGTAACTCATGAGATCACCTCCGGATTTAGTTACCTGCCGTCTTAACCGCGGCTAACTTCATCATCAGAAAATGAAGTTCATTAGCGACCGTTTCGTTCATATCCTCACGCCCGAGGCATTGTTTTAAGGCATCGGTTAAAATGTCAGCCTGTTCAGGGGTTAATCCGGTCTGGATTAAAGTGTTAATATGCCCGGTTAAGCTCTTGTGTTGTGACATCATGCCAGTTGTCTCCGTTACATATTTTTATCGGTTTTATTTTACCCAGTCTTCCAGCACCAGGCCCGGTACCCGCTCAAACTCTCTCACATTGTTCGTCACCAGGATGGCGCCCGACGCGATGGCATGTCCGGCAATGGCCGTGTCGTTCGGGCCGATCGGTGTCCCGGCGAGGCGCAGCGCCACCCGGATGTCCGTCGTGGCGTCCACCGCGGCGCGGTCCCAGGGCAGGATGGCATCGAGGCGCGCGCAGAACGCTTCGACCAGCTGAATATGGCGCGGCGAGGCCTTCGGGCCGGTGGCGCCGAAGCGCATCTCGGCATACGTCACGGCCGAGACCACGATGCGGTCACCACGCAGCACCGTCTGCTCCAGGCGCTTCAGCACCACTGCTGGCTGCTCGCGCATGATGAACGAGCAGATGTTAGTGTCGAGCATCCAGGTTTTCTTCATGGCTCAAAGCGTCCTTCATCGCTGACCACATCTTCACGCTCCGCCATAAAGTCTGGATCGGCCCTGTCCAGCTGCACGAATGAGCCCCAGGTCGGGCGGACGGGACGCAGGATGATGCTGTCCCCTTCCCGGACGATCTCCAGCTCGCTGACGCCGTCAAAATCCAGGTCCCGGGGCAGACGGATGGCGCGGTTATTGCCGTTTTTGAATATCGAAACTGTGCGCATGGATGTTCCTCCTCTCCGATCTGCATGGTGTGTGATTGCATATGTGCAGTATATGCCTACCTGAGCTGTTTGTATAGGTGTCACATATGCAGATGACAACCATATGCGTATGCCTGCCCTATGCAGATGCCCGGCATATAGATATGCTTAACATATCCTTTTCTCGTTTTTTCACCGCAGATCCGAAAAGTTGCTGAGTTGGATCTTTGCCGATGAACCGCTCAAGAGAGCAGTATGGATAACGCCAGTATTGAATTTTTCGAATGGTTTTAGTGCAGGTTGACAGGCAGCTATGAGCGAGGAGCGGAAGTTGGCATTTGTCATAACCGCAGGGATGTAGGACTAACATTGGCGTGTAATAATCAACCGGAAGCAGGTCACGATAACCTGTTAAGTTCAATACTACTAATTGTTAGATGGAAAATGTATGTAATAGGGAGTAACTTAAATGAAAGATCCTGTGTTGCCGCCAAATACATTTCGGTTATTTTAATAAAAGTTAAGGGTTACTATATGTTAGAGTTTAGGGTTATTGAAAGAGGTGGGTATATTCCTGCAGTGGAAAAAAATAAGGCCTTCCTACGGGCAGATGGCTGGAATGATTATTCATTTGTTACAATGTTTTATCTTACTGTCTTTGATGAGCATGGTGAAAAATGCGATATCGGAAATGTTAAAATTGGTTTTATCGGTCAAAAAGAAGAAGTAAGTACTTATTCATTAATAGATAAAAAATTCAGTCAACTCCCTGAAATGTTTTTTTCCTTAGGTGAAAGTATTGACTATTATGTTAATCTCAGCAAGTTAAGCAATGATTTTAAAAATAACCTTCTTAAAGCTATGCAGGATTTAGTAGTACGGCCAAATCGATTAGTCGACATTGAAAATGAAAGTGTCCTTAACACCTCATTACTTAGAGGGGTCACTCTTTCAGAAATTCATGGGCAGTTCGCACGCGTGTTAAATGGTTTGCCGGAATTGTCAGATTTCCACTTTTCATTTAACAGAAAAGGTGCTTCCGGATTCAGTGATTTAACTATACCTTTTGAAGTGGCGGTTAATTCAATGCCCAGCACGAACATTCATGCTTTTATCGGGCGGAATGGGTGTGGCAAAACAACAATTTTGAATGGGATGATTGGTGCAATCACCAATCCAGAAAGCAATGAGTATTTTTTCTCTGAAAATAATAGATTTATCGAGTCACGAATCCCAAAAGGATATTTTCGATCGCTTATTTCAGTTTCGTTTAGCGCATTTGATCCTTTTACTCCTCCTAAAGAACAACCAGACCCTGCAAAAGGTACACAATATTTTTATATTGGACTTAAGAATGCTGCCAGTAATAGTTTAAAATCACTAGACGATCTTCGTCTGGAATTCGTTTCAGCATTTATTGGTTGCATGAGAGCAGATAGAAAGAGACAACTCTGGCTTGAAGCCATTAAAAAACTAAGTAGTGATGAAAACTTTTCCAATATGGAACTCATCAGTCTCATTTCTAAATATGAAGAATTAAGACGTAATGAATCACAGATTCAAGTAGACAATAATAAATTCACTAAATTGCTTTATGATAATATTAAGAAGTATCTGCTACGAATGAGCTCTGGGCATGCAATTGTTTTATTTACTATCACAAGATTAGTAGATGTTGTTGGTGAAAAGTCATTGGTTTTATTCGATGAACCAGAGGTTCATTTGCATCCACCTTTGCTCTCTGCTTTTTTACGAACATTAAGCGACTTACTCGATGCACGCAATGGTGTAGCAATAATTGCAACTCATTCCCCAGTAGTACTGCAAGAGGTTCCAAAATCCTGCGTGTGGAAAGTTCTGCGGTCAAGAGAAGCAATAAATATTATCCGTCCGGATATTGAAACTTTCGGTGAGAACTTAGGTGTTTTAACTCGTGAGGTGTTTTTACTTGAAGTGACAAATTCAGGATACCACCATTTATTATCACAGTCCGTTGATTCAGGGCTTTCTTATGAAGCTATTCTAAAAAATTATAATGAACAGATAGGATTAGAAGGGCGAACTGTTTTAAAAGCGATGATAATGAATAGGGATGAAGGTAAAGTACAATGAAAAAACTACCTCTTCCAGCGAGAACTTATAGCGAAATGCTTAATAAGTGCTCGGAAGGTATGAAGCAGATAAATGTTAGAAATAACTTCATTGCTCACTTCCCCATTTTTTTGCATAAAGAACAGCAATATAGAGCATTAAGTTCAACAGGTCAGTTATTTACCTACGCTAGGACACACCCTCTTGCACCTACAACCTTGGTAGTTGGTAACCTAACAAAGGTTAAATTAGAAAACCTTTATGAAAATAATCTCCGAGATAAAAACAAACCCGCTAGAGAATATTACGATGACATGCTAGTTTCATCAGGTGAAAAATGCCCATTTTGTGGTGATATAGGACAGACAAAAAATATCGATCATTTTCTTCCTGTTGCACATTATCCTGAGTTTTCGGTGATGCCTATTAATCTAGTTCCGTCATGCCGCGACTGCAATATGGGGGAGAAAGGTCAAGTTTTCGCAGTGGATGAGGAACACCAGGCGATTCATCCCTATATCGACAAGGATATTTTCTTTCGTGAGCAATGGGTATATGCAAATTTCGTTTCCGGAACCCCGGGAGCTATCAGTTTTTATGTTGAATGCCCGGCGACCTGGCGGCAGGAAGACAAACACAGAGCTATTCATCATTTCACGCTTTTAAATATTGCTAACAGATATCGCTTGGAGGCAGGAAAACACTTGAGTGAAGTGATTACTCAAAGAAACTCTTTCGCAAAAGTTATAAGACAATTTAGTCCAATCGCCACCTCTCAGCAGCTACGGTCGGCATTTATTGAAGCAAATCTGAAACCTATTATAGATTTGAATGATTTTCCCAATTATTGGAAAAGAGTTATGTATCAGTGCCTGGCAAACTCAGCAGAGTTTTTCAGGGGGATCTAGAACATGATGAAAGATAGAAAATTAAGACGCTTATTGAAAGTGAACGCATACTTTTAATATGAAGGGTCTATTTTTACAAAATCTGGTAGTAATTTGCTAACCAATTCCTGGGCAGGTCATTGGCAACAGTGACTTGCCCCGAGAAAGATGTTTGCAATTTCCGTTCTTGGCACAAAGCGGCCTTCAACAGCGTCCACACTGTCAGAGGTCAGGACGGACGTTCTGGCAGAAAAATGATGCGTGCCGTTTCGTGGCTGATTCGCCGTCAGGATAATTTGTTCACTCAGGGCAATCATCATCGCCCTTTCTTTCCTGAATAACAATAATCCCCCAGTCACAACAATCCGCCACCTTTTGTGCCATTCATGCAATAATCCTTCTCCTCTTCTCCGGAGATCCGAAAAAAGGTAATACCGGAAGTGGCAGGTACCCTGATGGTTTTGAGAAATCGCTAGGTAATGTATGCCCGCTGGAATTTATCTCGCTACGTTACCGACATGTCTGGCTCTGGTATGGATAATGAGGCAACAGAGATTTTGGAGAAAAAAAATGCGTTATACCCGCACCAGCACTGCAACTGATGTCACTGATACACTCAGACAATACCAGGCTGATTTGCTGGCAGGTCCCTGCTGGATGTCGGTATGGCCACTGATAGAGCGGCTACTGAGTCGTGAGAATGAAATGCAGTCGGTCTGGCAGAACATTGCCCGTCAGGCACTAACCTGGCAGCAATGTTATTGTCTTCTTGAGCAAATCATACTGGCGGGCCGTTTCAGTAGAGCTGATATCGTTTCCCGATTGAAAGCGGATTATCACCAGCTTGAAGAACTGAACCGGACTATCAGTAAGACGGCCGCTGAACTGGCAGAGATGATATTGGCCCGAGATGAGATCCTGAACCGGAACGCATTCACACTTAAGAGAACCACGCACATTGTGGAACTGATGGGGATGGCTGAAGATAATGAGGGACTTTACCGTTCTTATATTCATGAAACGCTCGATGGCCTGACCTGTCGTTATGAAGGTAAATACTGGCCAGGGCTCCCTGGCGTCCTGCAGGTTATAGCCAGGGAGCACCCGGAAATTGGTTGTCTGTCAGAAAGCGATCGGGCCATCATTAACGGGCGCGGCAAAATACTCCCCGATTATCTCCGCGAATTATTCAGTAGCATCGAGAACGTCAGGCAGGGCCCATGGGGTCTGCCGAAAGACTTTACATTGACGGACAGTAGCCTGGCAACGCTGGCCACTGTAACGCTGGAGTATACTGAAGTGATCTCCGCTGATACGGTAAAAGTACACCGGAGTGAATTCAGCAAAAGAGGCGAACGGGGAGCATGGCCATTTAAGCCACTGAAGGCTGTCGATATGTAGACTCCTGATGTGGACGGAGATCTTATTGCCTTCTGACTGTTCTGCCAGACCGACTGAAGTTCATGGCAACAGCAATCATAACAGTTACTGAATTACCAGGTGAATGCTTCTATAGTGGTATGACCTTAGGCACCGCATGGAAAAGAAACAATGACGGTAGGCTCACGCTGGTTTAAATTTGATTTTCATAACCATACCCCGGCCTCAGATGATTATAGAGTACCGGATCTCCAGCCCCGGGAATGGCTGCTGGCTTACATGCGACAGCAGGTCGACTGTGTTGTCATCAGTGACCATAACAGTGGGGCCTGGGTTGACGTGTTGAAAGCGGAACTGGCAAACATGTATCGGGATGCCAATTCCGGTGAACTGGCAGACTTCCGGCCGCTGGCTCTGTTTCCGGGGGTAGAGCTCACGGCCACCGGCAATGTCCATATCCTCGCCGTGTTGCACACTAAGAGCACCAGTGCCGAGGTGGAACGACTACTGGCACAGTGCAACAACAACTGCCCTATTTCGCGTGAAACCCCTAATCATCAGCTTGTGCTTCAGCTGGGACCCGCAGGCATCATCAGTAATATCCGTCGTAACCCGGAAGCGATTTGTATCCTCGCACACATTGATGCGGCGAAAGGCGTTCTGACAAGCCTTACTAATCAGGGAGAACTGACAGCCGCTTTTCAGTCAAAGCCTCATGCAGTGGAGATCAGACACCGGGAGGAAGATATTACGAACGGGACTCACCGGCGTCTAATTGCGGATTTGCCATGGCTCCGGGGATCAGATGCGCACCACCCTGAACAAGCGGGAGCGCGCACCTGCTGGCTGAAGATGTCAGCCCCTGATTTTGACGGTCTCAGGCATGCATTACTCGATCCGGAAAACTGCGTGCTGTTCGATGATAATCCACCGGAGGCACCAGCTTCACATTTACGCAGCCTGACATTCAGAACCCGTCTTTGCAAGCCGGTGGATCAGAATGGAGCCTCCGTTGAGTTTAGCCCTTTTTACAACGCGGTGATTGGCTCCCGGGGCAGTGGTAAGTCCACGCTTATCGAAAGTATTCGTCTGGCCATGCGAAAAAACGAAGGGCTGACTGCGTCACAAATCAATAAGCTGAACCTGTTTAGTCAGACAGGAATGGGCATGGATACAGATTCTTTCATCGAATGTGTGTTCCACAAAGAGGGCACCGATTTTCGGCTCAGCTGGCGGCCCGGTGGTTGTCATGAATTGCATATCTTCAGCGAAGGTCAGTGGGTGCCGGACAATCACTGGTCAGCAGACCGTTTTCCCCTCTCGATATACAGCCAGAAAATGCTCTACGAACTGGCATCGGACACAGGGGCATTCCTGCGCGTCTGTGACGAGAGTCCGATGGTCAACAAACGAGCCTGGAAAGAGCGCTGGGATCAACTGGAAAGGGACTACCTGAATGAGCAAATCACGCTGCGTGGTCACCTGGCCAGTCAGACGATTGCGGGAAAACTACAGGGGGAGTTGTCTGATGCTGAACGGGCCATCAGCCAGTTGCGGTCGAGCGCTTACTATCCTGTTTGCACCCGTCTGGCCACGGCCCGAGCTGAACTGTCTGCGGCAACGCTTCCTCTGGAGCATAATGAACTGCGTGTCGCTGGTCTGAGGGCGCAGGAGAAAGAACCCGTGCAAGTCCCTGAGCTCCAGGTGGAGTCGTCTGCGCCACTGACAGCTTTTATGACGCGTCTTTTGGACGTACAGCAAAAGTATGACCAGCGTCTTGACACTCTGTTGTCGGACTATGCCGCGGAACTCCGTACCATTAAGCAGGAGCCCCCTTTTCTCGCATTGGAAGAGGCGGTTCGCAACCAGGAGGAAACCGTACAACGTGAGGCCATGGTGTTACGAGAACAGGGGCTCAATCCGGACGTCCTCGATGAGCTGATGACGCGCAGTGAGTCGCTGAAATCGGAACTGAGAAATTACGCCGATCTTGACGGGACGATCGCGGCCTCCGCAGCGAGGTCCAAAGGATTACTGGCTGAAATGCGTAACCATCGGATGGTATTGACGGAAAAGCGAAAGGCGTTTCTGTCCTCTCTGTCTCTCAGCGCACTGGAAATTAAAATTCTGCCGCTCTGTGCCCCGCATGAAGACACCGTATCTGGTTATCAGGCAGTAACCGGCATCGGAAACTTTGCCGATCGTATCTATGATAATGGTGACGGTAGCGGGCTACTTCATGGCTTCATCAGCCTGCGCCCGTATAGTCCGCTACCGTCGGCTACGGAAAACAAATATCTTGCGCTGGATACGCTTAAAGCTCTGCATCTTGCTATCCATCGCGAGGAACCGGGGGTCGGGGCTGAGCTCCACGGTGCTTTCAGAAATCGCCTTAAAGGTCTGAATGAAGCGCAACTGGATGCCCTGCAATGCTGGTATCCGGATGATGGGATACACATTCGGTACCAAACACCCGGAGGAGGGATGGAAGATATTTCCTCTGCTTCGCCGGGACAAAAAGGAGCTAGCATGTTGCAGTTCCTCCTGTCGTATGGCACCGATCCCCTCCTGCTGGATCAACCAGAAGACGACCTGGACTGCCTGATGCTGAGCATGAGTGTGATCCCTGCCATCATGGCAAACAAGAAACGCCGGCAGTTGATTATCGTGTCGCATTCTGCCCCAATAGTGGTCAATGGTGATGCGGAATACGTTATCAGTATGCAACACGATCGCTCTGGCCTGTACCCGGGACTTTGTGGAGCGCTTCAGGAAACGCCGGTGAAGGAGCTGATTTGCCGGCAAATGGAGGGTGGGGAAAAAGCATTTCGTTCCCGCTATGAGCGGATACTCAGCTAAGAAACAGCCAACTCCCTGGGGCCGACAGACGAGTAAAAAGAGTACACCTGCGAGCCACTGAGTGTCTGAAAACCCGAACATAGGCCCCGATCAGGCAGCTCCAACAGCTTGATCGAGGCCTATGTAGCCGGTGAGTGACCCTTTCCCCTGGCAACCCTCTCCAGCGCGTCAGGGGTGAGCATTGAGCCATGCTATCAGACGTGCATCGCTACGGGAAAGCGTCCCATTTTTCAGCTGATTATCAATGGCTGTGTATACTTTCTTTTCAGTGATACCGTGAAGAGGGTTCAGTTCCCTGAAAACTGACTCACTGGTAAATTGGCACCGGGTAAATGCCTCCTCTGCGGTACTGACGGTTGGGTGGATCACCACAATATTAAACAACGCGCTGATTGTTGCTCGCAGATAGTGTTCAAGGTTCACCGTCAGCAGGTCAATGTGCGGGCTGGTACCTGCATTGTGCACAATGGTATTTCTTAGCAGGTACAGGCGGTGAAGATGTCGGGTGACTTTCTCGGCATGCTGCCCCAGTTTATCCGCCATTTTCTCGGGTGACGCACAGATCCCGGCAAGCTTACGCACCCGGTACATGACATAGGGAAAGTGCTGTAAATCTGTCTGAAGTTCACGGGCCCGATCCGCATCTTTAAGAAGGGCATAGAGCTGTCCCAGCGGAAGTGAAGCAATGTCCGGTGTGCGCAAGGTGTGTCCCGGCTCTCGCAGGATGAAGCGCAGAACTTTTCTCAGTGAAAATAGTTGCTTAACAATATAATCCAGCACCATGCAGGGAGCCACAACACTGATGACATGTTGTTCATGTGATGGTGTGCCAGGGGCAACCCCTAGCGTTAATGATTCAAGTGCCGACCAGTAAGCTGTGAAACGACTCTCCTGAACCTGGCTTTCAATACCGTTACGGAAAAAACGAAATGCGGAGCTGATTTTTTTACGGGACACATCCGGTGTATCCGTGAATAGCCTGTTCATCGCCACCATGAAGCGCGCAAATTCCTCGTCCGTTAACCGGTCCGCGTTTGCCTCGATTTCATTATCGAAGCGCGGCACTTCGGTTTCGTCTTCATCCCGGATTATCATGAACTGTTTCTGGACGGTGATATCTCCCTTACCCACCATGTAGGCAATGACATCCAGAGATTCACGAAGCATCTGACCGGCCATGTTACGGGCAGACGTGTCAGACATTGAGCAAACCGGTATATCGACAGCGAGGGAGAAGCGTTGCCGGGCTTCATCAAGTGGCTGGAACACACATCCATTGAACTGTAATGTGGGTCCTTGCGTGTTAAGCAGGGTGTGCAGTTTCTCACTGGTGATAAACATCCGAACTGTCACATCCCGAGTAGGCGTGACCAGTTTCTGCCGGAACGAATGAAAGGCGGCCCGGAAAGCGTCTGGTTCAGGACTCACATTTCTGAAAATATTGATGTACAGCAGGTAACATTCCGTCAGCGTCATTCCCCGGGTGAGGAGTAAACTCATCACTCCGTTCGTCAGTGAGTAAATATCCCGCGCATGGTTTTCATCCAGAGGGGGGTCTGTAAACAACTCCTGTTCAAGCATCTCAAGAGCCTCAGTGATATAACTGGCCTCGATGATATCCGCCAGTTGTACACAGAGGCTACAGATAAGACGAGGTCGTTTTTCCACCGGGCTGCGAGTGGGATCAACCAGTAAATCTCTGTCCAGAAGACTCACCAGTTGAGCGGGGATGTCCTCAAATGCCTCTCTCCTGAGAACGAGATCGGTTTCGAGTAACTCGAGTAGTTCAGTGGCAACCCGGAGTCTTTTCTTATCGGCACTGAAACGATCTTCCATTTCGTAAAGAAACAGCAGTTCTCGGATAGTGCTGAGTGGATTGCTGTACCCGACCCGGTCAGTATCCGGACTGTTTTTATGGCAGAAGTTGGACCAGCATTCAATAAAATAGAGCTGATGCTCGGTGAGTACATCCCTGCTCAGACGTCGGTCGATACGCATAGGTCTGGA
The DNA here is from genome assembly GCF_002806655.1 of Klebsiella sp. K-Nf6. Lineage (NCBI taxonomy): Bacteria > Pseudomonadati > Pseudomonadota > Gammaproteobacteria > Enterobacterales > Enterobacteriaceae > Klebsiella > Klebsiella sp. K-Nf6. The sequence goes on from NZ_PIBN01000019.1 coordinate 75,432, forward strand.
AATCTCTTGTACAGTGAGTTATTATTCATTCATACCATATTTAAATCATCTGCCGCCATGCGGGGGATGTCACCGAAAAAAACGGCTCTCCCTTCTGTCAGTGGCTTAGTCCCGGGAAGGTTCAGGGCCTCATATTCAGAAAGCCACCCGCAGGGGTGGTTTTTTTTTCAGAAGTCCGGATGTTCCAGTGCGGGCAACAATCTGGCAGCCCGGATGGCGTCTACCTCCCGCCAGAACAGTGCTTCATCCATATACCAGAACAGGTGACGACGGAAGATATTCAGCTGAGGTCGTTCCCGGCCAGCGGCTTCAATAAACAGGGCACAGGTTAGTGAGATCCCCTGCGGTAGTAGCGGAATGCCTGAATCCAGCTGCTGCATACGCAGTGAAAGCCAGGGCACACCCGCCATCATGATCCGCTGGAGATCTGTGTCACTACGGATGTTCAACAACTGACAGTATTCCCGGTTCTCGGCCAGAGTGGGCCCGGCGTCATACCAGTTTTCCGTCAGCGGCAGGCCAGTGACACCAGATAGCTCCCGATCCATCAGGGCAACCAGCTCGCTGCCGTGCGAAAAATTGCCGATGATGTCGCCGAACGACGCTGACAGAAATTCCTGAATGAAGTCGCTTTTCGATCTACCGGCCGCTTTCGCCTGCGCCGCGATCGCCGCATCGACGTCGGCAGGCAGGTGGCGTACCGTCAGAGTCCCTTTTGCTGCAGATAATTTATTTTTTCTCTCATCTTTCATTTTTACATCCTGAGAAAGAGCTTTGTGTTTTTATTATAATGCTATTTAAATATTTTATATGATGCAAAAATAAAAATCTGCATCATATTTATCTTTAGTGATTACTATTGCATTTTGTGCAGCATTGCTGAGTCTGTCTTCGCATTATATCTCTCCTGAATTTCTTCTGATCCGATTTCTGGTGGAGTCGGATCTTTGCCCGTGAATCTCTCGAGAGAGATGTATGGATAACTTCAAGATTGGACTTTTAGAATGGTTTTAGTGCAGGTTGACAGGCAGCTATGAGCGAAAAGCAGCCCCCTATCCCGCAGGGGCTGGCAAAAAGTGTAGCACTATTCCGCGCAGCAATTTAGCTCGATAGCTGACTGCTGTGATATTCCCACAGTAGCTGGTATGCCAGGAATTCAGAATACACAGGATGATGTGATTATTAATCTGGTGATGGGGCTGATATTTCTGGTGCTGCCTACGTTCTGACTGGGGGCGATGACGTAGGACGTAGGCTGGAGTGAGGGTTGGCGTGGCGGTGAATGGTGCTCTGGAGAGGGGGGGAAGGCTGGGGGATGATTGGAAAATTCTAATGCTATCATGCGCTTCGATTAATAAGTTCTATTTTCTGAAAATAGCAGAAAAGGAAAGTTTTTATTCATCATCCCAAGATCCAGTTTAATAAAATATAAAAAGATGATAAGTAAATCTATCCTTATCATCTTTTCGAAAAATAATTAATCAATAACGCCAAGCCGCGTTAGAATATTCACGTCCACCTTCGACATCTGAAGCTGCATCGGCTAGTAATTCACGGCCTTTACTATCAGAAGCTAAGCCAACATAACTATCTACAGACCATCTATTGCGAACGTACGCTTTTGCAATAGCTAAACGGAAACGATAACCTAAATCCCAACCACGTAACCAACCAACATCTGGTAATTGAGGAAGAAGCATATCACGAGCTTTTTGTGATAACTTAGACTTCAATATTTTATGATGAATATTTACATACAATTTTTCAATTACATGAAGCCCTTTATCACCACCGGACTTTATAGCAAGGAGAATAAAAAAACAATCAAGCATATCTGCTTCTGGCTCATCAAGATCGTTAGTAACAGCCATTAAAGAGTTATACCAAGGCTCTAAACCTTCGACAATCACAGCATCCGACAACCAACCAAGCACATCCGCAATATCAAAAAGTAAACTTGAATGAGTTATATTACGAATTACCTCATCTCTAAGAAGATAATTATATTGCGATAAAAACTCATTCTTCCAAACTTTTGGTACGAATGTTTTTACATTTAGTCTTTGCACAACTTGTGCGACAGCGATACTAGGAAAATAATCAAACACCATACTTGCGATATTTTTATTATCCTGCGAAATTATGTCATTTATAAAATGTGTAAGTCCTTTAGTAGTGGAAGGAACCAAAGGAAGCAAGTTTAACACATCAATATCGTCTAATTTGTATCCATTTGCGAGTAAAAACTCAGGATTTCTTTCAGTTACAATTTTACGGGCAATTGGGTGAGCATAACTAAGTGTCCAAAAATCAGATGATTGAATAGCCTCTATCAAGCTTTCAAATATAATTTTTCCACTTTCAGAACTAGAATGTGATGATAAAATAAAGAGATCTAAAACAGGCTCTGCTTTTTGTGGCCAAAAACCAATTAAATTATCAATCCCAGCCATTGTAATTGCTGGGAACATTATTTCCTTTTCATTACCGCTCAACATTATGTTACTGATCAACATAATTTGCTCATGACAAGCTAAGATACCATCAACTAAATGTTGTTTTAAATGTTTCGCATCATTTAAAGTAGGGAATGATTCAGAAATAATATTAATTATACGCTGCACAGCTCCCGCTTGAGATTTATAACCAAGCGAATAGATTTCAGTCAATGGTCTAAATGATCCTCGCTGCTTGCGAACATCTCTCCCATATTCCCATAGGAAAGTACGCAATGAAGTTTTACCTCCACTTTGCACATCTGTTAGCGCATCATTTAACCAACGAGAGGAGATGTTCTCACTTTCAGAATTGTTAGATTCATCTTGAGAAAAGATAGCAATAATATCAAAACGAGCAGAGCCTGTTGGTCTTTGCATCCGGGAAACAGCTGTCTGGAATCGAAAATTACGTCTAAGCTTAGGCCATTGCTGTGACCAAACAGCAAATAATGGCTGGTCAAGCCTATCTGAAGAAAGAACTTCAATTTTCGTACTTATTTTTCCATACAGTGAATCAATCAATTTTTCAACAATTGTAATATCTAACGGTAACTGAGAGGAATTTTTTTTGTTTAGATCAACCTCCAGAGGCTGTCTGTAATAATCTATCTCTATAGAAACGCCAGGACGAGTAATAACGCCCTGTAATATAGACAAATCTTCTATAGATTCCAACATTGCTGGCTCTAACAATAAAGCATGAGTCCAAACACACCCGGGCCTTGGCATCTCTGGAGCAGGCCATGTATACATTAAAACATAACGCCCAATAGAAGGCGCGGGAGAACCAGTCCAATAACCCTTTGAACTTCCGAAAACAACACCCGGAGCGAGATCACTTAACTCCGTAAGATAAGCACTTTCTTCACCAAGAGGTAATGATGAAGCAATCAATCTATGACCATCATCATAACCAAATAAGCAATGATCTAATTTCATTCGCCCGCCGACATAAGCCATACAAGAGGTTCGGTCAAATCATTCCCTTCGCTTTCCGGACCAACAATTTTAATTCTTCGACTTGCTAATAAAGTAGCAATCTCATCAACTGCGGAATTATCAGAAAGGCTAACTCCTTGTGCAGAAACACCATAAATCTGATGGTCAAAATAATCTCTATTAGTCTTCAGGAATTGTGCCACAAGTGGCATATTTACCTCTAGCCAATCGTTAGGTGTTACTCCTGAATTATGGATTAAATCCCATGCAGATATTAATAAAGCGATTCGTCGCAAGCGAGGCTCAAAGGGTGGCCTAATAATATCACTAAGAAGCTGCACAACTTTAACTTGCGCAGGTAATAATTTTGGTTCCCATTCAGTTATTCTTATTTCAACATTCTCATCAGCAGAACCATCGTTCAAAGACTCTTCCGTTTCACCATTACCAGGTAATCTTGCATTGAGCTCAGTTACAGATAGATGGTCTTCTCTAACATCTGAGCTAATAAAAAATAAAATCCCATCGTCATCAGAAAAACCTTTCATGAAATCTTTCCGGAAGATTCTATCTTCTACTTGTCGATCAAAGACCTCTCCAGCCAGATCAGGAAAAAAAGCTGTTCCTTTCTCACCAGTTTCGCGATTTCGCAAATGAATCGCTACGTTCATATCACCGACCTGAGATGTTCTAGGAACGGGTTCAAAGTTCCGCCATGCTTCAGCTATGCGATTAAGATAGGTAAGATCCCCCTCATAAGCATCTAATTCTAAAAGACAATTCGTCTCATCAGATTCAACCAAATGCCAGAGTGCTGCTAAAAAAGTTGTCTTACCTGATGCAGGTAATCCCATAATTATGAAATTTGAATTCACTGGACAGCTCTCCTCACTAGCAGTTTATCAAATTCATCTGTCAACTCAGGAAGACGAGGATTATCAATATGTTCAAGTGGTTTCGCTCTCAACCAGGTTTTCAGAAGTGGAGCTAACCCTTGTGCTGGCTCTGAATTAGGATGTAGCGCACGAGCAGCAGTATGAAAAATTTCAAAATGAAACCTTCCAGACAACATAGTTTCAATAGTTTGCTCAAAGGTAGCTAAGGCGTCTCGAGCTTGAAATTTTTCATCTCCCTCAAGTAAATCAAATTTAGTAACAACCAATTGAATCTGTGTGTGAGATGAAATATTCCCTGAATTAATCACAACACGCACGATATTTCTTACAGAAGAAAAAACCTCTGACCGTTTTCTTGGTAAAGCTACGCGCTCACCATCAACGATAAAAGCGATAGTTGTTGCCTTGCGAATCTCTATCATGTCTACAGCACGATCTGGACGATCTCGGATCTCTCGATAAACTTCGCCAGCACGTTCCGAAATAAGAAGATCACGGCGTAAAAGATCTGTTTCATTTGACAATGCCAAATGAAAGAAGCGTAAGCCATCTTGAGCTGAAGTTCTATCAGTGTCTGGATATGACCTTCCTGACTCAGCCCGAGAATGAAAGCTTTTTCGTTCAAATCCCATTAATGTCAGGCTATGGCAAAAATATGAATTTGCAAAAGCACCGCGTAGGTAACGGCCATATATTTCGGTTACTAATGTTGTTTTACCACCGTTACGCTCCCCAACTATGGTTATTATTGAAGCATCACGCCAACGCAGAAGCTGATCTGCCTCTTCCAGAGTAAGCATTGTAGAAGTAGGTAGCGATACCCAAGCTTGTGTGGGATCAACAGATTGAACCTTAACTGATTCCGGTTGATCAAAAACATCAACATCAGTTTCTTCTTCATTGAGCTGATTTGTCACAGTAGTCGCCCTAAAAGATATTCACGGTAAAGTTGTTCAGCCAAAGCTAGAGACTCTAACTGAATTGAAGATTCAAACCCTGTTCTCGACTGAAATTGCACATACCAAGAACCAATACCAATTGTCTCAGCTAACTCAATCGCGGTTGAAATAGGGGCAAGTTTGGCTGGTAATGTTGCAGGCACCTTAAGACAACGAAGTTCCTCCACACTGAAACCATCGATAGCTGTAGAAAGTTCTTTGGGCTGTGCCCCGCGCCCTTTTTTAGCAGTTAAAATTACGCGTTCAAGCATTGCAGGTATAGCAACAGGGCCAAATTCGGACGAATTAGTCAAAGCCCCTAAGTCTATTGCGGCGGTTATTGCTGCTTGTTGGGTTGAGAAAGTAGTGAAACTACGATTAAAAGCCCTACTATAACCGCCCGTCAGCCACCAAAGCATCTGGCTTTCTTCTCGCATCAATGCAGACTGTCGCTCAATTTTTTTCAGTATACCCATACTCTGATTTGCAACTGTTTTCGCCGATGTTTGGGCTTCTGTCCGAATCTTTCCAAGCAGGGTGATTAGCGTTGCCCAATCATTTGTGGCACTCAAAGCCGCAATCTCTTCGTCAAGTTTGGGAGTAACAGTGGGAACTATTTTGATAGGAATATCTTGAAATGCTCTCCCTGCAATGGCCAGCTTAATAAAACTTTCTTCGGCGTTGTTTAAAAGCCACAAAGACTGTAAAGGTCGACGCAAACCTTTTACGCTCCCAACACATATCGCCAAGATAGCAACAGCATTTTCTTGATCGATTAGTTCCCCCATAACTGATGCGGATAATACACGAGCTTCTCTTTCATTATTCAACAAGCTAAAACTTGCATCTTCTTCTGCGAACTCATCTCGAAACCATTCTAAAGAAACATCAGCATTGCCGTAGTAAAATGATGCTAAATCAAGTATTTGCTGTTCATTAATATTTTCCACGATCCGTTTGACCGGTTCTTGACGAGAAATTATTGTTTCTGATGTAGGAGATAAACCCGCTTCAGCATAACGATCCGCGAATGTTAACATTGCCATACTTATTGTCCCTTTATCGTTGTTCAACTTCGGTCACAGCTGCTGCAAACTCATCAAGCATTCCTCTCTCATGAGCTCTGAGTAATACTTGTCGAAAACGTTCATAGTCAGGTAAACGCATATCGTCGTCTTCTAACAACTCCAGACGCCCGGCAATCTCTAATTTTTGACTAAATGTTAAGCGGTAGAAACGCAGACCAAGCTCACGAAGGGTATTCATTGAATTTCCTTCCCTCACAGACATTATTTCTGATATGTGCGCAGACGGAGGAAATTGTGCAACAAAACCTGAGGATGTTTCAGTCGATGAATTCCAGTCTTCCAGACGTATAGAATGCTCAAATATGGAAGAGTTTCTATCCATTTTCGCCTGAAATCCGCCTGGTGCAGTTTGCCACACTCTGATATGAGCTCGAATGTTAAGCATTCGCCTTGTTGGCTCCCCGCTAACATCTAATTCAATAAGATTGTACCCGGGTTCCCAGCCATCTTCATGCCGATCAGGGTTCATGGCGCTAGCTGTAAGCCGCACATAATCGCGAACCATGTCTACTCGATTAGTGTGTATATGACCGAAAATTTGTAATGGAGCCACGTCATTAAGATGATCTTCAAGCTCACGCGCATTACCTAACCAAGTAAGATGATGATGAGTAATAACTGCATTAACAACACCATCTCCACGCGTAATCTGGAGGCTAGCAGGATCAACAAACAACTCGCCAGGACGATCATTGCTACTTGAAACAAATGAACTATTAAGCCCCCAAAGTCTTAAAGTCGAGCCATCATTTAACACAAGGTCTCGAACAACTCGAGTCCTATCAGGGGGAAGTAAGTCACAGAAAAATTGCTGTGCGAATTGATTGTAGTTGTCCAGACTTTCATAAAGTAATCGTCGGGGATCAGGATCGCTTAACTGTTTCATAATCTCAGCATTGGGATTTGGTGCTGACTTGATTGTTCGGTGGATCATCTGAACTAAATTTCGATCCGCTAAGTTTCGCACAACATCATGGTTGCCCGGTACAACAAATACCGATGCCATTGAGCACTGACAAGCTTCGCAGAGACGCTCAAGCCAGTCCGTAGCAAATGAAAATTCCTCGGGATCCCCTGAAAATGCAATGTCTCCCGATACAATCACTACATCAGGTACACCTATGTGCGCACACTTCTGTGCAGCATCACGAATCAACTCATTCCTTAAATGGAAGTTTGGATCCTGAGCGGTCTGAATTTCAGATTTTCGAAAATGAATATCAGATAAGTGCAATATGAGCAAAGTACGACTCCTTCAGGTTTGGCCAACCGTCAAAGCTAATTAAAAATCAGATGTACTATCCTATCAAAAGGTTTCCCATTTTACTGCTATGATCCATTACCAGCGTCTGAGCATGTTCACTCCTTCTGTTTTTTTCAGGGGCAGAGCACTCCAAAATAACATCAGTTTGTGCTCTCAGATATAGCAATCAATTGACTGTTCATTGTGACGCATCTGATTAACTTCCGCTTTTGGCACAAAGCGGCCTTCAACAGCGTCCACACTGTCAGAGGTCAGGACGGATGTTCTTGCAGAAAAATGATGCGTGCCGCTTCGTAGCTGATTCGCCGTCAGGATGATTTGTTCACTCAGGGCAATAATCATTGCCCTTTCTTTCCTGAATAACAATAATCCTCTCATCACAACAATTCACTGTTTTTTGTGCTTATCCTGCAATAATCCCTCTTCTCCTCTCAGCAGATCCGAAAAAAGCATGTTCCGGATCTGCTTTCCGGCCTCCGGCGCGCAGCGGCCCGGTGACACAAGATGTAGCGGTGTTCCCAGCTGAAAATGACGCTATATGTTGTGTCCCTCCCCTGCCCCGCGACCGGCCGCTCACCACCGGAAAACGCCGCTTTGCTTATTCCCTGACCGTGGTATACTTCCGGAAACTTGGCATAGCGATAAAAGTCGGATCCGGACGGAACGGCCATCCGGTAATTTAGTTCCGTGGTTATATGGCTGATTATTATCATGTGAGTGATGATTTCGCAGGCGAATGTCATCCGGTGTGACGGTCAGGTGCGTCAGCGGGTGATGATTACGAGGCGGGACTATTCAATAAGGTATTAAATGGATATTGATCAAGTTATTCGGGATCTCATTAGCAAGGCCATGAATTCCGTCTGGGTATATCAAACTGCGAATAGTTACGGAAAAGAAATGGTTCAGTTACTGGACTCGCAAGGAAACGAACTTGCATGGCGTTGGCTCTCTGATGGCTGCGCAGCATGGCAGGCTCCCTCTTCAGTGATTGGGGGATATACGAACGTACCCGCAGGAGCAAGTGAATATGACCTCTCACATGGCTTCGAGTATGCGTCGATCACCCTAGGTACTGAAGATTGTGCAAATTATTCAGAACTACCGCCCAGACCAGACTGGTGCTGCTAAGTAGCTAAATGAATATGACTGGCGGGATTTATCAATAAAGGAACACATATGGCTGACTGGTTTATTGCGACTGAGGGCGTGAAGGTGGTCAAGGACAGCGCCAGTCTGTGGCCGCAGATCATTACGGCGGTTTCGTCAATCGGAGCTGCACTCGGCGGTGTCAGCCTGACCCATCATTTCACCCGCAGACGTGAGGAAAGAGCTACTGCTGCGCAGCAGGCCAGTGAGCGACTTTTTATTGCTACGGAGTTGGTCTTTTTGCTGGAGTACTATGCGATTAAATGGTTAGAAGTGGATACTGAAAAGCGTCTTCTCCATTATAAGGCAGAAAAGATACCCACTTTGAATTTATCAAGTGTATCCGGTGACTGGCGTACTCTAAATACAAACTATATATTCAAAATTCGTGAGTTCGATGCCAATCTGGCTGTAATGCTTCTCACATTAAAGCCAGAGACTGTAGATACTGGCTATATGTATTTTCACTATGAAGATCGTGTGTATGTCTTAACTCAGGCAATTAAAGCTTTTCTTCTGGCCGCCAAGCTTCGCCGTGAGGTTGGGTTGCCGGATTCTATACATTTAAAAGGTAAACAGGGCGTGTTGTTCCTGCTCCATAAAGCAAGAAAAAGGTACTGGCGCTTAGTGCATTGTGATCGCAAAAACGTAAATGGCAAGAAACGATAGTAATGGATAATTTGACTGGTCTTTCAACATTTATTAGCCAAGAAAAGCAAACACAACTGCCTTTGACTATCGATTATCAGGCAGCACTGGCGCTGCGCCAGATGGCTTTGGTGCAGGATGAACTGCCGAAATACCTGCTGGCGCCCGAAGTGAGCGCCCTGCTTCATTACGTCCCCGATCTGCACAGAAAGATATTGCTGGCCACTCTGTGGAATACCGGGGCGCGAATTAATGAAGCGTTGGCGCTGACAAGAGGGGATTTTTCGCTGGCGCCGCCATATCCGTTCGTACAACTGGCCACGCTCAAGCAGCGCACCGAGAAAGCGGCAAGGACGGCAGGTCGTGCCCCCGCAGGCAGTAAGATCCATCGTCTGGTTCCCCTTTCCGATCACCACTACGTCAGCCAGCTGCAGATGATGGTGGCCACCCTGAAAATCCCTCTCGAACGTCGCAACAAGCGCACCGGCCGAACGGAGAAGGCACGCATCTGGGAAATCACCGATCGTACCGTCCGTACCTGGCTGAATGAAGCTGTTGACGCAGCTGCCGCCGACGGGGTGACGTTCTCAGTACCGGTGACCCCCCATACGTTCCGTCACTCCTACGCGATGCACATGCTGTATGCTGGCATACCGCTGAAAGTGTTGCAGAGCCTGATGGGACACAAGTCACTGAGCTCGACGGAAGTCTATACGAAGGTATTCGCACTTGATGTTGCTGCGCGGCATCGAGTTCAGTTTCAGATGCCCGAAGCGGATGCGGTAGCCATGCTGAAAGGGAATATTTAATTACTCAGGAGAATGATGCTGGCGAACGTCCTGCTCGCCGGTGAGGTCTGTCAGAAGTTATCTGGCCCAGCTGGCGGGAATATCTGCACTATATCCCTTATACCGCTCATAAATCGCATGCTGCAGCATTTTAATACGAGCTGACAATTTGTCGGCGTCCGACATATCCCGCCATTCTCCCTCAAAAGTGGGTTTCCAACCATCCGGGAGATTGAGCGTGATCAATACCTTTGTATCACGAATAATCACCCCGTCAGTGAAAGAAGTAAGACTACTTCTTACGGTCTTATCTATCTGTATAGCTTCAAGTTTCATCTTGTTACCTCATATTGTCCGGATCCCAAGCTTAAATAGCTGAACTCAAATTGCCTAGTGAAATGTCTGGATGTGCCGCATTTTTCCCCTTACACAGTGAAGCTGGCCAAAGGCCAGCTCGCATGGATTTATCGCTTTTGCCAGTAGATCAGCATGGCAAGGAACAGGATTGTTGCCCCCTGAGAAGCGGGAGAGGCGGTCAGGAAAATTTCCAGCAAGGTCATTATCGTAAAACTCCGCATTATTAATTTCAGGTGTGTGACTCAGGGGCCTTAGTCCCCCTTTACAGGAAGTAGTGTTCTGTCACGACGGCAACCAGCGGTAATAAAACGATTCGAATATGCCTGCAGGGACGATAGAAATCTTCGTGCGGCTTGCCTCGCTGTAGCGGGTACTGGAGAGCGACTAGGGGGAGGAGTAGCATCTTCCGGCCACGGATATGATCGAGCCAGCAGTGCTCGCCGCAGCCGAGCGACAGGGCGAAGCCCCGAGTGAGCGAGGAAGCACCAGGGGAGAGTACTTTTCATATTCTGCTGACGCTCAATGCATGAAAAATTTCCTTACCCAGGGGTTATCCACTTATCCACCGGGATATTTTTATAAGATCTTTTTTTATAGTTGTTAGATCTTTATTTTTAGAATGCCCGCAGGCCTTTATCCATGCGGGTTCCAGAGGGGGAACTGTGACAAACCGCCCTTTCAGTGTGACAAATCACCCTCAAATAGCCGTCCTTTCTGTGACAAATCACCCTTAACCCTGTGACAAATTGCCCTCAGATGGCGTTGCTTTTTACAAAGTTATCCATCCCTGTTGACTCTGTTTTATGAAGTGTGACAATCTGAAAACCTGTCACACTTCACATGGATCTGTCATGGCGGAAATAGCGGTTATAAACCACAAAAAACGTAAAAATAGCCCGCGGATTGTCCAGTCAAATGAGCTGACTGAGGCGGCATATAGTCTCTCCAGGGATCAAAAGCGTATGCTGTATCTGTTCGTTGACCAGATTAGGAAATCCGATGGTTCGCTGCAGGAACACGACGGTATCTGCGAAATTCATGTTGCTAAATACGCTGAAACATTCGGGCTGACCTCCGCTGAAGCCAGCAAGGATATACGACAGGCTTTGAAAGGTTTTGCGGGTAAGGAAGTGGTTTTCTATCGCCCTGAAGAGGATGACGGCGATGAAAAAGGGTATGAATCCTTTCCCTGGTTTATCAAACGTGCCCACAGCCCATCCAGAGGGCTTTACAGCGTACATATCAACCCTTATCTCATTCCCTTTTTTATCGGGTTACAGAACCGGTTTACGCAGTTCCGGCTCAGTGAAACAAAAGAGATTACCAATCCGTATGCCATGCGTTTATACGAATCCCTGTGTCAGTACCGTAAACCTGATGGCTCAGGTGTCGTGTCCCTGAAAATCGACTGGATCATGGAGCGCTACCAGTTACCTCAAAGTTACCAGCGTATGCCGGACTTTCGCCGCCGTTTCCTGCAGGCAAGTGTTGATGAGATCAACAGCCGGACACCAATGCGCCTCTCTTACATCGAGAAAAAGAAAGGCCGCCAGACAACTCATATCGTATTCTCTTTCCGTGATATCACCTCCCTTACAACGGAATAGTTTGAGGGTTATCTGTCACAGATTTGAGGGTGGTTCGTCACATTTGATCCGGCAGGTTGAGGGTGATTTGTCACAGTTTTGCTGTTCCCTCCCTGGCAGCCTGCGCTTATTAATACTTTTTTGGCTGTAACCGGTAGTGAAACCAAGTTTGAGGGCAATTTGTCACAATACATGAAGGCAGTTTGTCGCAGTTAAACGAGTGCAGTTTGTCGCAGTTAAACGAGTGCAGTTTGTCACAGTTAAATGAGTGCAGTTTGTCACAGTTGAATAAGTGCAGTTTGTCACAGTTGATTTCCCCCTCTTTCCCTCTTCCCTTTAGTCGCAAGGCCTGAGGCAGTGGTCGAGCTCGTCATAACTGATGAGGGCAGATTGTCACACTTATTGCCCTTAACAGGCTATCTGCGCGTGTGCCTGCGCTTGGGGTGTTTCCCGCAGACCCGGCCTGACCCGTATCCCACAGTCAGGGCTGCCTGCAAAGTTGACCTGTTTCCAACAGAGGATGGAAACCTATTCATGTATTGGGCGTAAGAGCTATCTGCCTGAACGGCTGCTCTTTGCTTCCTCGCCAGTTCGCTCGCTACGCTCGGTCTCATGGCTGCGGCGAGCACTGTTACAGAAAAGCTATCTTTGAACGGTCGTAACAAAAATCAGCCCCTGAGCGTAAAATTGCGATTCAGAACGGTGTTTGAGTGGAACACCCTTCTGGCTTGTCCAAACCCTCCAATTGTTGAGAGCGAAATCAAAACAACATGATTTTTTACTTGCAACATGACTCTTTTTGTTCAAAATGACAAAAAACATCATGAGGTGATGAATGGACAATATTGAGCAGTTACGGAAAGTCGCCACACGTGCAGGTAAGCTTCTGACATCTTTGAGCGAAAATATACGCCAGCAAAAAGAGGAATTGAAACTTACCGAGTTCTATCAGGAATACAGCAAAGCCGCCCTGTATAAGCTGCCTAAACTCAGTAAAGGCAGTGTTGAGTATGCTGTGGCCGAAATGGAAGCCGGTGGCTACATTTTTAAAAAGAAACCTTCCGGCAATACGATGAAATACGCGATGACGATTCAGAATGTCATCGATCTGTATTTCCATCGTAAAGTGCCCAAGTACAGGGATCGCTTCGATAAAGCCTTCACGATTTTTGTTTGTAATCTTAAAGGTGGTGGTTCCAAGACAGTCTCTACCGCTTCATTATCACATGCTTTTCGAGCTCATCCTCAGCTTCTGTTCGAAGACCTCCGTATTCTGGCCATCGATTTCGATCCGCAGGCATCTTTGACAATGTTCCTGAGCCATGAGAATTCAGTGGGCTTGGTTGAAAATACGGCTGCTCAGGCCATGCTCCAGAACGTGTCTCGTGAAGAATTACTTTCCGATTTTATAGTGCCGTCGATTATTCCGGGTGTTGATGTCATTCCCGCTTCCATTGACGATGCATTCCTTGCTGAAGGCTGGAAGGGGCTGTGTGAAGAACATCTGCCAGGGCAAAATATTCATGCAGTGCTTAAAGAGAACATTATCGACAAGCTCCAGCATGACTACGACTTTATTTTCCTTGATAGCGGTCCTCACCTTGATGCATTCCTGAAAAACTGTATTGGTGCGGCAGACCTGATGTTGACCCCCCTTCCACCGGCAACGGTTGATTTTCATTCTTCCCTGAAGTTTGTGGCCAGCCTCCCTGCCCTCATTGATTCGATCGAAATGGACGGGCACACCTGCAATCTCATCGGTAACGTCGGCTTCATGTCCAAAATCCTGAACAAGTCTGATCACAAAATTTGTCATAGCCAGGCCAAAGAGGTTTTCGGTGCCGATATGCTCGATATGGTTCTGCCGAGACTGGATGGTTTCGAACGCTGTGGGGAGACTTTTGACACCGTTATTTCAGCAAATCCCGCAACCTATGATGGAAGTACAGAGGCGCTAAAAAGCGCAAAATCAGCAGCGGAGGACTTTGCGAAGGCAGTATTTGATCGCATTGAGTTCATTCGTACTAACGGAGGTATGTGATGTCGAATGAGAGAAGAAAAACCATCGGCAGACAGTTAAATACTCAGGCGTCAATGGTCGAGATGACTGACACCGATAGAAGCCAGGTATTTACCTTAAAAACCGGCAGGAAGGTAACGTTCAGGTTTGTTCGGATACCTGCATCTGACGTTGAAAGTATGACCTTCGTAAACCAGGAGAACAATGGACGAGATCAACTTGCTCTAACCAGGGAGTCTCTGAAATCCATTATCCAGACGATTAAGTTTCAGCAGTTCTTCCCCTGTATTGGTATTAAGCAAGGTGAAAAGATTGAGATACTGGATGGTTCAAGACGGCGAGCCTCAGCGATTTATATCCGTACAGGCCTTGATGTCATGGTTACCGATGAACTTTTATCAGCTGATGAAGCTCGCCAACTGGCTAAAGATATCCAGACAGCTAAAGAACATAACCTTCGGGAAATAGGCCTGAGACTGATAGCTCTTAAAGAGTCCGGATTCAATCAAAAGGAAATTGCTGAACTGGAGGGGTTATCTCAGGCTAAGGTCACCAGGGCGCTGCAGGCGGCGGCAGTACCGCAAGACTTGATTGCTCTGTTCCCGGTTCAGTCGGAGCTGTCATTTAGTGACTATAAAATTCTTTTAGAAGTTAACGAAAAACTCAGTGAAAAGGGCTTAACGCCTGAAGAACTCATTCAGTCTGTCTCAGATCGGCATAATGCAATTTTAAGTGATTGCGAGCGACCAGAAGACGAACAGAAAGCCAGTATACTGAAGCTGATTTCTCAGGCATCTCAGGCATTGATAGCGCCACCTCCCAAGGAAAAGTCAGTGATTTCCCCACTCTGGACCTTTGAAGAAAAGGACAAGTTCGCGCGCAAGCGTGTGAAAGGGCGCACGCTGACTTATGAGTTTAGCCGTATGTCAAAAGTGGTTCAGGATGAACTGGACAAGGCTATCAATGAGGTCCTTGAAAGAAATTTGAGTCAATAATTTCGCCATGGCGATTTCACATCTAACTTATTGTAATTAAGAAGTTTAGGTTGAGAATTTCAAGGTGAAATCGCCAAAGTTTTACGCCAGTTTCGCTTCAGGAATATCTGACCATCGTGTCGTATAAGCAGGAGAAAGCATCTCCCGTTTCATCTGCCATTCCGGGGCAATGCCCCGCCCCGCAAACCATACTTTACCCAGCCCTGAGTGGTTGATCCCGTCCAGAACCTTCATCAGCTCAGCACTGTGAGGGCGTGGCGGGCGTTCGTCGAACAGTTGCAGCTGCGAAACGCCGGAGCCGGTGAAGTCATTCAGCATAACTCCGGCTTTGGCATACCGGTGCTCATCCCTCCAGATACGCTCCAGAGCCGTTGTGGCGGCTGCAATGATGTCCCTGGTGTCCTGAGTCGGGGTAAGCAGTTTTTCCGTGGCCACGTTGCCGTAGTACGGCTCTTTAGCGGCGAACGGGGACGTTTTGATGAAAACGGAAATATGCCGGCAATACTGGCGCTCTTTACGCAGCTTTTCAGAGGCCCGCTCTGCGTGCTGGCAGATAGCCTGGCGGAGCGACTCGAACTCAGTGATCTTCACGCCAAAACTGCGGCTGCACACAATTTGCTGTTTAGTCGAAGGGGCTTCCTCAAGCGAAAGGCAGCTTTCCCCGTTCAGTTCACGTACCGTTCGCTCAAGGACCACAGAAAAATTTTTGCGGATGAAGGCCGGGTTCGTCAGAGCCAGATCGAGTGCGGTCTTTATGCCCAGCACATTCAGCTTGCGTGCAATACGGTTACCCACCCCCCATATTTCTTCAACTGGCTGCAGTGAAAGCAGTTTCCGCGTTCTCTGCGGATTTCCCCTGGTCAGAGCGAGTACGCCACGAAACTGTTTCCACTCTTTTGAGGCCCACTGGGCTGATTTTGCGAGGGTTTTCGTTGGTCCGGCGCCCACGCCAATGGTCAGGCGGGTACAGTCATACACGTGCTGACGCAGCTGCCGGCCGAAGTCCTCAAGCCCCATACAGTGCTCCACGCCGGTCAGGTCGAGGAACATCTCATCAATGGAATACTGTTCCACCCTGGGTGCCAGTTCCTCCAGGCAGTTCATCACGCGCGCTGACATCGAGGCGTAAAGTTCATAGTTACTTGAAAATGCATATATTTTTTCCGGGTACCTTTCGTTTTTTATCTGAAACCACGGAGTCCCCATTTTGATCCAGGGCTTCGCCTCGGCACTGCGAGCGATTACGTTCCCGTCGTTGTTGCTCAGGACGACTATCGGCTTTCCTTTCAAATCCGGGCGGAAAACACGTTCACAGCTGGCATAGAAGCTGTTCACATCGGCCAGGCCAAACATCAGTACATCTCCCTCGGTCGGTGGATGATATGCGTGACGACGCCAAAGATATCCAGCTCGTCGGGGTCAGGATAAATCGGCGACCAGGAGGCATTCATGGGCTGCAGCGTCAGCCGTGGCGTCAGCAGAAGCCGTTTCACCGTAAACTCCCCCTGTACGCTGGCGACAACGATATCGCCGTGCCGCGGCTTTTCAGCACTGTCCACAACCAGCAGATCGCCATTGTACAGACTGCCGTCGGCCATGCTGTCTCCGCTGGCACGCAGGTAGTACGTCGCGCTCGGATGCCGTATGCAGTAATCATGGAGATCCAGATCGGACTCGACATAGTCAGCAGCAGGGCTGGGAAAACCGCAGCTGGCCAGATCGGCAAACAATGGATGGGCCTGTGGCGGGAGTTCTTTCCCGGTGCTGAAAAGTTGTAGCTTCATCTTTCCTCCTGATACTCTAATTTCACTGGTTATACATACAGTGTATTTAACAGCGTGACGATAATCCAGATTGCATGCCTTAAGAACATTTTGAGTAAATAAAAGTGTTCAAAATGCTTAAATTAATCATTTTGATATTTTTATATTGCTCATATTGAGAAGTATTACTTTGATTTTTTCATTTTGCTCGTATAATTAGTATCAAATTGAGTGTAATTAACGGAGCATAATGATGAATATTTACTGCGATGATGGTTCAACTAATGTTAAGCTGGCATGGTTTGAAGGAGATGAGCTTCAGACCCGGGTTTCTGCGAACTCCTTCCGTCATGGCTGGAAAGTGGCGGAATTCAGTGCGGCAACGTTCAACTATCAGGTGGGTACGCTGAAATACACCTGGGACAGCGTCAGCCGGGATGCCATCCCGACAACAAACGTGGAATATCAGTACGGTGATCTCAACCTGCTGGCCGTGCATCATGCGCTGCTGAACAGCGGACTGGAGCCGCAGCCGGTGAGCCTGACCGTGACGCTGCCCCTGAGTGAGTATTACGACGGGGACTGCCAGCGGAACGAGGAGAACATACGACGCAAACGGGAAAACCTGATGCGTGAGCTGGTTCTGAATAAGGGCAGGGCATTTACCGTAACGGACGTGAAGGTGATGCCGGAATCACTACCGGCGGCGTTCTCCCGTCTCGCGGAGCTGAAGCCCGGCCCCGCGGAGACCACCTTGATTATCGATCTCGGTGGCACCACGCTCGATGCCGGTGTGATTGTCGGCCAGTTTGATGATATCAGTGCGGTGCACGGTAATCCGTCTGTCGGCGTGTCACAGGTCACCCGCGCAGCTTCAGGCGCGCTGCGGGCGGCAGACAGCGAAACCAGCGCCCTCATCGCTGACACTATCATCCGCAACCGCAATGATCGTCAGTATCTGCAGCGTGTGATCAACGATGCCGGTAAAATCGACGAGGTTCGGAACAAAATAGCAGAGGCGATCACTTCCCTGGGGGCGCGTGTCACCAGTGAGCTGACGGCCTTCAGGAACGTTAACCGGGTATTCCTGGTCGGGGGAGGGGCTTCCCTCATAGAAGAAGCTATCCGTCAGGCCTGGCCTCTGGCTCCTGACCGTATCGAGGTTATCGGCGATCCGCAGATGGCGCTGGCCAGGGAGATTGCCCTTTACAATAAAGAGGACTAAACGTGCCGGACGGCCAGTATTCTTTCTATCTGCACAGCGACGATCGCACCGACATCGCGGCAATGGCAACCATCAGCACCATCTCACAGCCCCTGCGCGGTGAGTTCATCCGTACCGCCGCCACCGCCGGGGCGGTGGTATACCAGGTGGATGCCCGTTTACCGGCGCTGATCCCGGTGTTCTTTGCCGGGCAACTGAGCGCTGTCCGCCTTTGCGCCGTGATGGCCCTGGTCTCCGGAACCTGGTCCTCACTCACCGGCCTTCCGGATGAGCCCGAAAATGGCGAGGCTGCTCTGCCTGTGTCACCGGAGACAGAATACCAGCGCCGGCGTTACACCCTGACGCTTCAGAATGGCCGGAGTGGGGAACGGGTGGAAAGTGTGCTGACGGAAGCGTCATCCCGTCTGCGTGGGGATCTGCTGAGAAACCTGATTATCACCGGTCTTGCCCTCCACACGACGGCGCCGGAACTGCCGCGCCTGCTGGCCAGTATGCCGGTACCGCCCACCTCGGTCAGTGAGCTGCAGGCACTGGTTCAGCAGATGGCCGGCACCGCTGACGTGAACAGGGCTGCAGCTGCAGTACCGGATACGCCGGCAGCATCTGCCGCGCCGGTGTCCGGGTCGGATACCCGGGAAATAAAGAAAAATATGCGGCGTGCATTCGGCGACTAACAGTACGAATCACATCCACTACTACACCGATTTCAAATGACTGGCATCCCAGGGAGGTTCTCATGTCACCAGGATTCAGAAATGTTCTCCGTCTCGCCCGCATTCCCGTCGACAGCAGTGAACCGGTGCGCAGAAAATTTGGCAGCCGGCTGATTGGCATTGTGACGATATGTCTGCTTCCGCTTCTGGTTTTCGACGTTCCGCAGTGGGTTTTCATTTTGTCGCAGGTCATCTGGGGGGCGGGCGTCTATATTGGCCTGTCCCTGGCCGGGGATAAATCCCTGAACCGCTGATACAAATTTTCTGGTTGTTCAAAAAAAGAACAGGCGTGGTGGCGTCTGTTCTCCCGCGCTTCTCCGTCCTTTGCCTTCAGGTTATCCACAATCTTAAGCCCCGGATTTGTGGACAGGTAGCCGACAATTCCCCCATTCACCTGGCGTTAACGCAAGCCTGCCGCCCGCTGCCAGTGTCTCGCGTCCGGTCTGGTACGGGACGGGCGGTTTATCTGCTCCGGCCCGGCGTCGTTGAGAGTGTACGCCAGTCCCTCGCCCTTTTAAGGAACGCCCTTCAAGCCGCTTTCGCGGCATAGCCTCGCCGTCGAAACGACTGACGGCTGCGGTATTCCACGGTCGGCCTGACCCGTGACCGGTCGCGGCGTACAGGCAGCGTGCGGCAGGGAAGGGTATCGCGGTGATATCTCCTGCACACACTGACCACAGAGGAGTCGGCGGATACCGCCCGAAAAGAGAATGGAAAAACGTATGACCGTTAAAGCTTTCAGCGCCCGTCTGGCGCAGTACCCGGAAGACGAACTGTGCTGCGGCACGTTCTGGCTGGCTGATGATTTTCTCTCACTCGACGACTCGCTCACGGAGGGTGACATCGAGGCGGCGATGGAGCGTGCGCAGGACAGCCATGATGCGAATGACGGCTTCAACTGGTGCCACCTGCAGGCGGCAATCGACGAGGTGAAACGAGCATGAACAACTGGCTGATCGGTATGAGTGTCGATGTCGATGACGTCGAAATTATGGTCAACTTTATTGTCTGTGCGCCCGACCTGGAACATGCCGAAGCGGGTATTCAGGCAATGGGTCGTACCTGGTGGCCAGCATTAAGCCGGGAGGACGACGGACACTGCTGGCAGTACCTGCAGGGTGTCGTCTGGTTCAACAGCATCGTCCTGCTCGATGACGTGGAAAACAGCATCCTGCGTGGCCTCAGATTTCTTGATGCGTGGGTGATTTCCGGCACACCCGATGCACCGGTCATCATGGATGAGTACGGAAATGACTGGCGGGATATCACACGCTGACCTTCAACCGACAGGGCGCAATGCCCTGTTTTTTTGCCCTTCTGATGCCGTCGCCTTTTCCGGCTCCGCTTTTATCCGCGACCGCCAGGCGGCGCGGGGGGATGAACCTGCCACCCGCTGCCAGTGTCTCGCGTCCGGTCTGGTACGGGACGGGCGGTTTTTCCGCTCCGGCCCGGCGTCGTTGAGAGTGTACGCCAGTCCCTCGCCCTTTTAAGGAACGCCCTTCAAGCCGCTTTCGCGGCATATCCTTGCCGTCGAAAAGACGGACGGCTGCGGTATTCCACGGTCGGCCTGACCCGTGACCGGACGCGATGAACAGGCAGCGTGCGGCAGGGAACGGTATCGCGGTGATGCCTCCTGCCCCCTCAGACTACAGGAGTGCTGCCATGTCCAGATTCATTCTCGGGAACTGTATTGATGTGATGCGCGGATTCCCCGACCGTGCCGTGGACCTTATTGTGACCGATCCGCCTTACCTCGTCGGTTTTAAGGACCGTCAGGGCAGACAGATTGCCGGGGATGTGACGGACGAGTGGCTGCAACCGGCCACGCTGGAGATGTATCGCGTCCTTAAAAAAGACGCGCTGATGGTGAGCTTCTACGGCTGGAACCGTGTGGACCGCTTTATGGCCGCGTGGAAGGCGGCAGGATTCTATGCCGTGGGCCAGCTTGTGTTCACCAAAAACTATGCCTCCAACCGTCGTAACGCCAGGGCCCGACGCGGATTTGTGGACTACTGCCATGAAGGGGCTTATGTCCTTGCCAAAGGCCGCCCCGTGCCGCCCCTTAAACCGCTGCCGGATGTGCTGCCCTTCCCGTATACCGGTAATACCCTGCATCCGACGCAGAAACCGGTGGAGGCGCTACAGCCGCTGATTGAGTCATTTAGCGCCCCGGGCGCGATTGTTCTCGACCCGTTTGCCGGAAGCGGTTCGACCTGCGTCGCTGCATACCGTGCCGGACGCCGCTATATCGGCATCGAAATGCTGGCGCAGTACCACCGGGCCGGAACCGAACGACTGGCCGCCATGCACCGGGCCGTCAATACCCCGGCGGCGAACGATGAATGGCTCCCGGAGGCCGCGTAATGAATTACGACGGACACGAAGCCCTGCGCCGCGATATGGCCGGGCTGGCGAACAATCTTTGCGACCTGAAAACCACCCTGAAAGTGCTGGAAGACACGTACCACTACCGGTACGACGGACTGGCGGAACGGCTTGCCGGTATCAGTCTGCGACGTCTCAGCGTCCTGATGGATGAGGCGTTCAATATTGCACTGATGCTCGATGAAAGCTTTCTGGATTGAGGAGAGAACATGTACGGAACCCGTGAAGATCTTTGCAGGATGCTGAATGAGCAATATCCCGCAGAAACCCCGCTGAACCTGATTATCTGGACCCCGGCGGATATTGAAGCACTGGCTGACGGGATGGAATATTCCTTTTCAGAACATGACGTAAGGGCAGTACTGGAACGCATGGACGCTATACCGGAAGAACAACGGCTTGAGTCGGGCGTGTCAGCTGGCCTGGTGATGGCACTGATAGACCAGGTGAAAGAGAACGGGAAGAGGGTGACTGTGCCGGTTGACCTGCTTGAAACCCTGCTGATTACCGCCGAACAGGCATTGTGGGACAGGGAATGGACCGCACGGGATCGCAATCTCCCGGTGCCGGAAAGCGTAATGCGCCGCCTGGCGGATACAGCAAAAGTGCGGGCATTACTGAAAAGCTGACAGCAGATCGCCCCGCCACGCTGCGGGGTGATATACCCCGGACAGAGACGATAATGATGAAAAATGAAACCCTTAACACGCTTATTCTGCGTCACGGCGACCGGATGCTGCGCCAGGCTGGCTGGCCCGACACTGTTGATATGGCGCCCGTCGCCCCTGAAACCGTACCCGGCTGGCTTGCCGCCTGCGGCTCTCTCAGTGGCGTGGAAATCCTCACGCTTACGGAACAGCTTTGTCAGCCGCTGACGTATGGCTGGGCAGCGTTGTTGCTCGCCAGCGCCCGGCGGCTGGCGGGAACCCCGGCTCGTCTGCATCTCTTTCCGGTGCAGGCATATCCGCATCCGGAGCGGCTGGCTGACTGTCAGGTTATCCGCCTGCCTTACGCTCAGGAGTGGCTGACGGCGGCGGAATGTGACGATCTGCTGGCCTTCCTGAAAGCCTCCCTCACGCAGATATCGGAAATCGTCCACCGGGATACGAAGCGCATCGCCGCCGCGCTGACGTCGTCCGTCAATCCCCGTCTGATGGACAGGCGGATCGGTGACTGGCGCTTGCTGGCCGTGGAGTATGATCATGATAACTGCCTGGACGAAGACGAAACCGACAGGCTGGATCAGGTCCTCGATGCCATTCTTATTCGCGATGCGCGATTCTGCCCGGTCCTGCTCACCCTGGTTAACGAGCGGGAGGAAACTATCAGGAGCGCAGGGGTTATCGCTGATCAGCTGCGTTTTACGGACACTCCGGTCCGGCGCTGGTTTGATCGCCGGGTTTTAAGGGAAATGGTGAGAGAGGCCCGCGCCAGCAGAACTCAGGAGTGACAGCCCGGCGCATCAGGGGAGGGGGACCCTCCCTTGTCAGCCTGCCGGCACAGGAGGAGTGGTGCGATAAGGATGTCGCCGTGCCAGCTCCGCGTCCACCCGGCCCGGTTTCCGGGCCTTTTGGGTGAACACAACCCTCTGTTATCGCCGTGCCGTGTGCTGGCTGTGCCGTGCCTTCACTTTAGCCCGGCAGCCGCAGAGGCTGGAGTTTGCTGGCGCACCCATCTCCGGATAAGGAAGTCGCCGGCTTGCCGTTGCCGCCGGCTCCGCTTCACCCGGCCCCATCCCTCCGGTCTGTGGCCTTATTCCTGCGTCTGTCGCGTCGCGACATCTGCTTCCGCTTTTCTCCCTGTGGTCGAAAAACGGGGGGAGAAACCCTGTATTCAACCTCCTGCATCGCGACGGGTAGTGCCGTGCCTTCACTTTAGCCCGGCTGCTGCAGATGCAAGGGTTCGCTGACGCCGCCATCCTCGCCCGGTCGCAGTTTTTTTATGATGCTCGCCGTTCTTCCCGTCGTTTTCTCGCTCAGGTTTCGCTCGAAAACCGTCCAGACCCGCTTCGCGCTTTATCTGCGCTGCGGCCTCCGGTGTCGCCCCTGCATCTTCCGCTTTCCGCCGGGCTGACGTGTCGGCACGGCACAACCCGGTGCCGCAGTCCATGTGATTACGGAGGTTTTACCATGCAGTATGTGACAACACGCCCCGTCCTGAATGTTGAAGAGTGTGACCGCCTGTCTTTTATGCCCTACATGTTCGGCGCTGATTTTATGCTCGCAGAATTGCAGGTGTATGCGCTGGCGAAACAATGGATGCCTGAATACAGCAGTGAGTTCTGGCACTTTATCCGGCTGCCAGAGGGCGGCGGTTACATGATGCCGGATTGTGGCCGGGTTCATCTGTTCAACAGTGAAAACTGGTTTGATCGCATGGTCAGCGCCGACGCGGCGGGCATTATTCTGACCAGCCTGGCGATTAATCGCCGTCTGGCGGCCCATCATGACAGCAGTAACCCGGCACTGACTCGCCTTTATATGCTGCGTGATGCCCAGCTCTGGAATCACATTACCCTTCACCCGGAATGCAACGCCATTTACGCCGCGCTGGACTGATTAACGACCGGGGCGGCCATGCCGCCCCGCAGGGAGACGAAAAAATGAATTCATCCATCACCACTCCGGCCATCTACGTGGGCACGTATCACCAGTACAACAGCGGCAGTATTTTTGGCAAATGGTTTGATTTAACCGATTTCGACGACGAAGACGAATTTTATGACGCCTGCCGGGCGTTGCATGCCGCCGAGGATGACCCCGAGTTTATGTTTCAGGACATCGAGGGTATTCCGTCACAGTTTGCCTCTGAATCCTCTGTTAAGTGGGCGTTTATCGAGGCATTCCGGCAGGCTCAGGACGAAGGACGCGCCGCCGCGTTTGTGGCCTGGGCGGAATATACCGGCGAGTGCGACTATGACGCCTTTGATGATGCGTATTGCGGCGAGGCTGAAAGCGAGGAGGATT
Organism: Klebsiella sp. K-Nf6; assembly: GCF_002806655.1. NCBI lineage: Bacteria > Pseudomonadati > Pseudomonadota > Gammaproteobacteria > Enterobacterales > Enterobacteriaceae > Klebsiella > Klebsiella sp. K-Nf6. The sequence goes on from NZ_PIBN01000019.1 coordinate 99,650, forward strand.
TTGCTTATGGCTTTGTGGAGGATCACGGCCTGTTAAACGAGGTGCCTGAATCCCTGCGCGTCTATTTCGATTATGAGGCTTACGCGCGGGATCTGTTCAGCAGCGGCTATGTCTTCCATGAAGGCTATGTATTCAGCAACTGATTAATATCAGGCCGGGAAGCCCGCCGGTTAAGGAGAAAGCACATGAAACTTGCACCACAAAGCCGCGATATCCTGCGACAGTACAAAGCCCTGATTAATGCCCGCCGCCGCGATGCCGGTCAGCGGGAACTGACCACTGCGCAGGTGATGGATGAAATCTGCGAATACATGACCTGTCAGTGTGCCGTCTACATTGGCGGACACTTTATCATACAGGGCGGCAAGGGCCAGTAAGCTCGATGGCAGGCGTCCGGGCCGGAGGGTGCCTGTCAGTCCGCGCGCAAAACCCTGGCAGGCTGCGCCTGCCGGAGAGAGTCGTCGCCGCGCCTCCGGCGCCGCGCACTCTCTTCTCCGTTGTCAGTCGCTGTTGTCCGGGAATACGCGTATTATCAGGGATATCTTCCTGTAAAGCAGACCGGTGATACATATGTCAAAGTGGAATATCGCCTCTTTTCCAAAAGAGGAGCAGGACAAAGTTGCCGTCGATAAGGTGGCCGCTGCCGTTGCCTGGCAGGAAAGGATGTGTGCCTGAGCTTGTTGAACGGGAACAGCCTGAACACATGCGCGAATATTTCCATGAACGGCTCCGCGTACATCGACTGAACAGTCAGCAGTTGCCGCGCGCAAATGCACCCGAATATAATAAACCGGGCGATGATCAGCAGAATTGATATTCTTACAGTCAGTGTGTCCAGGGAGGGGAATCTGTGCGTATGTCTATGATGTTTGCTGCCGTGACGCTTTTAACCGGTATTAACCTGTTTTTTATTCCGTTTCAGCCTGTTCCGGCCCTGTGGGGGGCTATCCTGGCCGTTGCTTTTGTTCTGATTAATGTCGTGGCGGATAAGCTGCTCCTCTGGAGTGGCATGGCGTGGATTATCGTTGCCGGCATCATCATAACGCTGATGCTGCAGGGGAAAGAGCCGGGTGACGAATTTCGTGTCCTGATCACCGTTTTCGCTTTCCTTGCTTCTGCCTGGTACTGCGTTGTTCAGTACAGAAAAGAGAAGGGCGAATCTCAGTCCTGACCAGACCAGACCAGACCAGACCAGACCAGACCAGACCAGACCAGACCAGACCAGACCTACCGGTACTCTCCATCTTGCTGCAGCTCTTCCTCTGTTTAACTTTCTTTTCACACAATCTGCCCCGGGGCCACCTTCGGCTCCTGACCCGCTGGCGCGGTTCAGTCGTCGAGCCACACTCCGCTAACCGCGAAAAGACGCGGTAAGCTCCGCCGAACCCGCAACGCGGTTTCGGGCCTGCCGGCTAGTGTCTGATGTCTGAGTTCAACGGCAGCGCTTGCTGCGACCGTTCCGGCCGCGCCGCTTTCACCGTGCCGGCGATAAAGCTGCCGGCACTCTGCAGGGCAACGCCGTTTCGCGCACGCGCTCTTCGTCGTTGCGGCGGGTGCCTGCTCCTTTCCCCTGGTGCCGTATCACCCGTTTGAGTCCATTCGCCCGGGCTGACATAGCCACAACCTGTCGCATTGGCTGTCCAGGGTGTAATGAACAGTCCACAAAACTTTTTGCATGGAACCGCAAAAACTTTTGTGTCCTGCCCCGGACAGATGCGTCAGGCCGTGGCGTCTTTGCCCTCGCGGCGAACGGCTCTCAAACGGGTGAAGGTTTTATCCAGGGGGCAGGTTCAGCAGGTCCCCGCACAAAGTCAAAACCGCGGCCCCGGCAACTCAACGGGTGATGGTTTTAAAAGGCAAAACAACGGATTAAGGAGATTCATCATGGCAGCACGTGGCGTTAACAAAGTCATTCTGGTCGGATATCTGGGACAGGATCCCGAGGTGCGTTACATGCCCAACGGGGGCGCAGTGGCCAATCTGACGCTGGCCACGTCTGAAACATGGCGTGACAAGCAGACGGGAGAGATGCGCGAAAACACCGAGTGGCACCGTGTTGTCATGTTCGGCAAGCTCGCGGAAGTGGCGGGCGAATACCTGCGTAAAGGCGCACAGGTCTACATCGAGGGCCAGCTGCGCACCCGCAACTGGCAGGACGATGCCGGAGTCACGCGCTACGTCACCGAGGTGCTGGTCGGGCAGAACGGCACCCTGCAGATGCTCGGCGGCCGCCGTGAATCCGGTGTACCTGAGAGCGCCGCGCAGCCGCAGAATCCTGCCACCCCGGCACAACCTGCTCAGGCAGCAGCTAAATCCCCGAAAGCGAAGGGCGGTAAGAAAGGCCGTCAGGATGCCGCCCCGCCTCAGCAACCGCCTCAGCCACTCCCGGATGATTTCCCACCAATGGATGATGACGCGCCCTTTTAAACCACGATGAAGACGCCCCGTTCAGGCGGGGCAGAAAAGGAGAAACACATGGACCATAACGTTTTGTCCCCGCTTGAATCCCTGCCGGATGGCACGTTTACCCGCGAGCAGGCTCAGGTTGTCGCAGCGCAGTATCAGAATGTGGCGATTGAAGATGACCAGGGGACCCATTTTCGCCTTGTCGTCCGTCATCAGGATGACGGCAGCATGGTCTGGCGCGTCTGGAATTTTGAACCGGGCGGCGAGGACCTGATGAACCGTTATATCCGGGACTACGGAGTACGCAAAACGAAGTAAGCAGTAAGAAGAAGGCCGGACAGGTGGGCTGTCCGGCAGACATTCATCAATAGCTAAGAGGTATCAATTATGTCTGCAACAGAGTCTAAGGTAAAAACTGCTCCAAAAACCAGCAAAAAATCCCTTAAAGCTGCTGAAGCCGAAGCGCTGAAAGCGGCTCTCGATGCCGCACCGATTGAGTATGTCCCGGTGACGGCCCTGGTGAAATCTCCCCTGAACGTCAGGACCATCCCTTATCCGGCGGAGAAAGTACGCTCAATGGCAGATTCCATTGATGCGCTTGGCCTGTTGCAGAATCTGGTCGTTCATTCTCTCCCTGACGGGTTGTGTGGTGTGGCTGCAGGTGGTCGTCGCCTGAAAGCGCTGCAGCTCCTGCAGAGTGAAAAACGTATCGATGCCGGATATCAGGTGATGGTGAAAAAGGTACCTGATGAACTGGCTGTTGCTGCATCAATGGCAGAAAACGAACAGCAGATGGCAATGCATCCGTCTGAACAGATCGCCGGATTCCGCACGCTGGCAGAGCAGGGGAAAACTCCCGCGCAGATTGGCGATTGGCTTGGGTTCGGTACCCGTCATGTTCAGCGCATGTTGAAGCTGACCGAACTGGCTCCCGAAATTCTGGAGGCGCTGGCGAAAGATGAAATCACCACCGAACACTGCCAGGCACTGGCGCTCGAAAGCGATCAGAAACGCCAGGTGGAAGTGCTGGAATCCGCTCGCAAACGGTCCTGGAATAATGAAGTATCAGTTTCCTCGATCCGTAACCTCATTACCTCAGAAGAGGTCTCCACAAACGGCGATAAATTCCGCTTTGTGGGGCAGGCCGCATTCAGTCCGGAAGAAATCCGGGTTGATCTCTTCAGCAGCGAAAACGGCGGCTATGTCAAAAGCGCATCGCTCGATACCGCCCTGCTGGAAAAACTGCAGAATATCGCGGAGCACCTCCGCGAAGCGGAAGGCTGGTCATGGTGTGATGGTCGTCTTGACCCGATTTCACACTACGGGAAGGACACTAAAATCTGGCGTCTGCAGTCTGTTCCACCGATTGAATATTCTGAGACAGAATCAGAACGTCTTGCGGAGCTGGAAGCTCTGGAGGCTAAGTATGAAGACGAGAACCCCGGCGTGAATGCTGATGTCGTGGCCGGGGCTCTGGAAGCCGTCTGGGAAGAACAGCAGACCATCGCGCACCGGGCAAAACACCGGGCATGGACGGATGAATATAAGCAGACCTCCGGTGTGGTGGTTTCCTGGAATGGTCATGAGGTGACGGTGCAGCGTGGCGTAGTACTGCGCGCCGATGAAAAAATGGAGGAGAAGGATGCCTCCACCGATCAGGCCCCTGAAAAAGTCGATCCGCTGGACGCCGTCAGTGTTCCGTTGCTGACCCGCCTTTCTTCTGAACGCACACTGGCGGTTCAGGCGGCCCTGTTGCAGCAGCCGCAGAAAGCCGTCGCGCTGATGGTCTGGAAAATGTGTAACTCGGTTTTCCATACCACGACGTCCGTCAAAGAGCCGTTCTGCATTAGCGTGAGTGTGTCGCATTACGCGCTGACCCGTGAAGCACCTGACGGTGAAAACAGCGTTGCTTTTCAGGCCATCCAGTCAGAAAAAGAACGTCTTGAAGCCCTGCTGCCGGAAAACTGGCGAAAGGATATGACCACCTTCTTTACGCTCGATGGCGCAACCCTGATGGCGCTGATGGCTTTCTGCACCGCCTGTTCCATTGATGGTGTACAGAGCAAGGATGAATTTGGTCGTAAACACCAGAGTTCGCTGGATGGGGTGGAAAACGCCATTCAGTTTGACCTTCGTGACTGGTGGAAACCGACGGCTGATAACCTTTTCTCGCACATGAAGCTGCCACACATTGTACAGGCACTCTCTCAGGCCGGACTGGCAGGCGCAGCACTGGACGCCGCGAAAATGAAGAAAAAGGATGCCGCTGAACATGCAGAGCACTTCCTCTCAAAAATCCGTTGGGTTCCGGAATGGATGACCAGTGCAGACAACCAGAAACAGCTTGCTGCAAAGTCTGAACTCAGCCTGGTAACGAGTCAGAACGATACAAACGCTGATTCCGACGACGTCACTGACCATAACAACCCGGCTTGCGCCGCCTGATCACGGAAGCCGCCCCTTCGGGGGCGGCGAAAGGGAGACTAAAAATGAAAACTTTACTGACTCTGGATGTCCTGAAAACCATGTCAACCGACGAGCTGGAAGACTACCGCGCTGCCGGTGAAGATTTCCGCCGGGAGCTGAGCCACGCAGTCATGCGCGATCTGACCTCACCGTCCGGCTGGTCCGTGAATGCTGAATACCGGTGCGAATTTGGCGGCTTCTTTCCTGTCCAGATCCGTTTTACCCCCCCTCATGGTCACTTTGATGTGGCGGTATGCAGTCCGGGGGAGCTGAATCCTCGCTGGATAGTGGTCTTTGTTACCCGTGACGGACAGCCGTTCTCTGTCGTTCGCGTGATGGATGCATTCAACCCTGAACTCATCACCCACACTCTGGATCTCATCGAGTGTCTTGACGCCGGTGGCTACTCGTTTGCCAGCATCATCAACACGCTGTCACAGGAGGGCGCACAATGATCCCGTCATCCAGTGCTCTTGTATCCCTGAAGCCAGCCCGTCAGGCAGCGCTGCAGGCCATCATGACGGTGGAAGAGGCTCGCCAGCGTGGCGCACGTCTGCCATCGATGCCACACGTCCGGACATTCCTGCGCCTGCTGACAGGCTGCAGCCGGATTAATAGTGACGTTGCCCGCCGCATCCCTGGCCTTCACCGTGATCCAAAAGACCGCCTTTCCAGCCTGAAACAGGTGGAAGAGGCTCTGGATATGCTTATCTCCAGCCACGGGGAATACTGTCCGCTGCCGCTGACAATGGATGTGCAGGCTGAACTTTTTCCGGAGGTCCTTCATACCCGGACAATACGCAGGCTGAAACGTCAGGACATTGCCTTCACCCGAAAAATGCGCCGTGAAGCCCGTCAGGTCGAGCAGTCCTGGTTACTGCGTCAGAACCTGCTGGGACAGGCTGTCACAGAACTGAATTTTCAGTCACCAGAAACTGTCTGCACCTGGTACACCCGGTGGAGCGACGAGTTTGACGCGAGTGAGCTGGAACCGGCCTTCTGGCGCTGGCAGACGCGATTCGCCTCACTCAGGGAGCTGGTCTGGCTGCGTTACAGTCATGCACCGTTGTATGAGGTGATGCATGAAATCAGTTTTATCGTCAGGGGAACCGGGGAACACATTCTGGAACGCGAACGCTGGCTGGTTCCCAACAAACTTGAGTTGCAGGAGAGAAAATAATGAGAAATAACCCCTGCAAAACGGAGCTGAAGGTGGCCCGCAGCCAGCGCAATAAACTGAATACCATTTCTTCCCGACTTAAAGAAATGACCTGTGAATGGGACGGGCTGAGTGGCTGGCTGGAAACAGAAACAGAGCGGCTGGTTGAATATGTCGATCAGCATATTCAGGCGCTGGATGAACAAATCAGGGACTGGTCTGCAGGAAACAGCGACAGGGAGTTCTGATGAGTATTGTCAGCCGGAAGTTTGATCGGAAGGATGTGGGAACGGTATTTCGCCATGCGGTCACCGGAAAAGTATTGTGCCGTCTGGAGGTCAAGCTGACTTCAGAAGACAGGGAGGAGTTACTGTCCTTAATCAGTCTGGTGTATCGCGCCGGAGAGAACGCCGGTAGTGAACAACGGGCGGCTGAAATCCGGCAGGCGCTGGGTTTACAGAGAGAAAACGAGTCAGGAGGTGTTTGAGGATATATTCAGTTATCAGACTGTTAGTCCTGGGTGGATGAGAGACGACAGGGTATAATGACATCGGCGCTTGAGGCTTTTTGCCTCATGACGTAAAGGTGGTTTGTTACCGTGTTGTGTGGCAGAAAGCAGAAAGCCCCGTAGTTAATTTTCATTAACCCACGAGGCCACCTGTATGCCTAGACAACATCAGGATAGCCTCTTAGATGCCGCGAGGCAAGGAGAAGAAGGCCATGAAACTGCCGCGAAACACTCTGCTCGGGTGTGTATTAATAGTGTGCCTCACACTGTTGATATTCACTTACCTCACCCGGAAATCACTCTGTGAAATCCGGTACAGGGACACGAACAGGGAGGTGGCGGCTTTTATGGCTTACGAATCCGCTAAGTAGCTAACCCCGGCGGGGGGAAACCCCCGCCATTAAGGGGAGATGATGTCTGTCATGCCTGAAGCGCCTTTATGAAGGGGTTGCCGGTTCGCCGGTAGCCCCTTTTTCCTTCCCGATGCGACCGCACGCCTTAACTTCCGGTAAGGGCAGTTCCCCTGCGGGGAACGGGGGGAGGCGGTAGCGCCTCCGGCGCTGCCCGCTATTCATGCTAATACTAGTGTTCGCATCCATTAGCTATTGCCGGGAAAAGTTATTGTTAGTGTGGTTTAAGAATCTGTTGTGCCCACAGTAACTCAAGAACCTTCTGCTGAACTCCAGACAGACGTTCAAAATAAACTTAGTGCCTTGTGCGGTAAGTATTCAAAGAGATAACTATATCTCTTTGACGTTGGATATTCAGGTAATTCGGTCCATCCAGCATCCACGAAAAAGCCACTTTCGCGACTCATTGAGCTGTTACCTTACAGAGTTTCATACCAGTAAAGACGGATACCCTTATTGCTCTACTGGCAAATACTATCACCGTTAGTATTTTCAGATGAAAGCCTGACGAGTTCCTTGTATGGAGGATAAATACCAGCCTCGAGGGCTGCTTTGTTAGCCTTCAGTTGGTCTATACGTGCAGTACCCGATTTAACCAGTCTATCCTTTTTACCATCAGCCGAGTTATCCTGTTTCATGCCGGAACAATAGTCTATGAGTGATGATTCAGCTTGTTGCAATGCCATTAAATAATCTGTTTGATTTGTCAGGGAATTTTTTTCGGTATTTAATTGAATTGTTGGGTCATAATATTCTTTGAGGCTATCTTCTATTTTTGGTTTGATTGAAGTAAATATAGCCGCAATAAAAGCCAAGCCCTCATTAGTTGGCCTGGTTTCTATGACTGTCGATGTTAATGTTACAGGAAGAGATAAATCACTTTTTGAGAAAACTGTTTCCGGCTGTTTCCTTGGGTCATTTGGGACACTTTTAACTGTTCCTTTTCTCTTTTCAGTATGAGGTGCTGAACCGTCTGCAGTCACATTACTAGTAGTCTGGAGTGTATTAAATGAGGAGAACCAGGGAGATTCAATTGGGTACTGGTCTGTATTAATATCTTTGGTGTAAACGGTTGGGGTATTTCCGATTTTATTGTTTTGAATTAATATCACGCTACCTTTCTCTGTAGAGCTTGAATTATTGAATTTTAGAGAAACAGACAAGTCCCTTTCGCCGGATTTTGATCCATCAATTGATTTGTCGATACGCACAAAGTTTGGTGCAAATGCTAAAGCCGTTTTATTAGATGAAGGAATCACACTTATTTCAATTAAATGATCCACTCTATAAATTGAAGGTAAATTTAATGAAGTTATTCTTTTACTTTGTTCAGCAGAGGGTGGAGAGAAATTAAATATATTATTAGTGCTTAACGCTCTACTATTTAATGATGTACTTTCAAAATCCCCACGAACGATTACTATACACCGGGGAATAACTCCCGGGTCAAGATTCATGTTCAATATGGACGTGCTGCTTTGTAACTCCCCTCCCTCTGCGCCTTTCTCCAGAACGGTTGCGAAATTTGATAATGCCTGGGATGTAATGGCTGCAACTGCAGATACGACAATTGCAGATTCTAATCCGCTTGGCGCATGTGGGCATCTGTCAGTGCTTGCAAATACTCTAGCCTCACCGGGAGCCGCATACGTTTTTGGTCTAGCTCCGGGGAAGCCTGAAGAACATCCACTGGTAAAACTCATAGATGTTATTAAAGTTAGTAAGGTAAAAAAATCTCTTGTATTAACTTTCATTATTTCACCCTATATATTATTGCGAGCCGCACTGATCATGTTGTTTATATCTGAAATAACATTTTGAGTTAATAATATACCATGGTTGAAATTTGAGCTCCCATCTGTATCATTCAAACCCTGAGTGTGTATACCTATTACTTTATATGTTTTGTCATAAATGATAATTGGAGCGCCGCTATCACCTTCATTTGTATTTAACAAATAAGTGACACTGCTTAAATTTGTTTTACTTATCTTCCCACTACCGTATGTTAACCATTTGGAACCATCACTGCGGACAACTCCATACCCTCCAAGAAGTATGTCTTCTGAAGGTATAATATGACTTATATTTAACGGATTGACGTTACAGTCGGCTAATATAGCTATCGCTAAATCGAGTTGACTATGAAATTGAGGTGGATATATATCATATTTTTTATGGAACGTTTCGTTTGAATTAAACTCAAGCCATACACCGGCAGCATCCCAGTCTGAGACTTGAGTAAAATTATGTTTGGCTGTAACAATAACGTCTGGGGCGTACATGAATCCTGAACCAAAAACAGAAGCATTCTGGTTGCCAACTTCCAATAGCCCAATAGAACTCCATGGCCATATTTTTTCATCAATAGTTTGCCTGGGTGGAACGCCTGGTGATGAACTAAATGGCTTCATGTTATTTAACAAAGCATTTTGGGGATTTTTTGAATTCATAATCACCACCTTTCTACACAATGATGTAGAATTACAAGCGATTGGGTTTATGGGCGTAGCGTTAGTAATTTATGGTGTACATAATGCATGTATAGCAGATTGATTTTTAAATGCAAGCTTATAAAGCTCATTTCTTTTTTTTAATTGCTAAGTTATTGGGAAACATCGTTGTTTAATAAATGAAAACTGTATTTTAATGCACAGTGTTATTTTGTATACTTCTTAGCAGCCTAACCGGTTATTATAAATCCTCTTTACATCATTCCTACGCTAAAATGTTGGTAATCCCGTCCAGTTCTGCTGGCCGCAATGGGAAACAATGAGGCGCTTGACCATGAGTAACGGCTTGTTGCGCAAGAGCTACAGTGCTGAAAGGCGTCGAATCAGTCTGCGGGACGCCGGGAAATTTATATGCACCGGGTATTAATGCTAATGGATGCGTACATATCAGCATTAATTATCTTTTGTGTTCAACATTTCCTCTCTTTACTGGATTTTGTATGACTCCTGTCATACTATTGTCTGTGTAATGAACAGTAATTAATCCACTTAACTCAGAGAGGCGAAGCGCAGTCGCGGGTGAGCCAAAGGAGATCAAGCATGAACTTCACGATAAAATCCCGTAAAACCGGCGAAATTTTCAGTTTTTACGCACCCGACAGTGGCGGCTATGTTCACCTGGAGTCCCCGGGACGCCCTGGTAACACCGGTGCTCAGATTTGCCGTGGGGGAGGGTTTATGGGGAGTACGCTTTTCTGTGGCGCTTCTGAGGATGATCTGGCCAGTGTTGCCCGTAAATGGTACCAACAGTTCGTGAGGGAGCGGCGCAAATTCTTAATTATGTCGGGCCAGTATGCTGAGGATAACCAATGAAAAAAGAGATCTCCCGCAACCCCTCTTTCACGCCTTCGCCTAAGCTGCGAGCACATCTGAACTCCCACAGGGAAGGGGTGACTGAACGGCTGAATAATATCTTTGATCGCTATGCGCATCTGGTTCGCGCCTGTGCCCTTCCTCTCGATGACGAAGAAACACAGGTTCTGCTTAATGTGCTGAATGGCTCCGTTGTGGAACCCGCCTTTATTGAATATCTGGCTCAGGAAATCCGGGACTCGGATTACTATCTGGAGGGTATCCCCGCGGCTGAATCACTGTATGAAAAGTGCCTGTCAGCGACCTATCCACAACTGCTGGCCACCGTCGAGCGGCTCGATCGCTGAAGGAGGTAAAACCGATGGGTGACGTACTTTCCTGCAGACAACTTACGGCTAATCTTAAGATGATTGCCGGGGCGATTGGCTGCCTCAACAGGAAAGATGTTGCACAAATTATCAGCCTGGGCGGTGTTCCATGTTCAAAAAGCCGGGCCGACTCGATAATCCGCAGTGCCGGGGCGGAAAAAAATGCATCCGGTAATTCTCATCTTCGCGGAGCAAGAATAAACCGATCCGCAGAGGTTACGCCGGAAGAATTCAATGCGTTTTGTGCCGGGCTGAAAGCATTTCTTATCGCGTTCGAAGCGAATAATCTGAGTGAAAACAACGATAAGTAACCTCCTGACCTGTCTGTGATCCGGACAACTGCAGTTTCAGGAATTTATAAATCCCTATATGTGGTGGTGTTAATTTTGTGACGCGGATCATAATATCCGGCCCGGTTATTGAGCTGTATGTTGCATATATTGACCTATCTCGATTCGCCAGTTGGCTCAGCCCGTGTTTACTCTGCGGGCTTTTGTTCTGATACTCCCCCGTTCCTTCCTGTGATGGTTTTCTTTCCTGCTGTGTCCCTTTAAAACCTGAAAAGGCTTAAAAGCACCCCCACACTGGACCCCTTCGGCTCCTGGCCAGCTGCGCTGTCCAGTCGTCGAGCCACACTCCGCCATGGCAGCTGCTGCGCACCTGCCGGGCTCCGCCGAACCCGCAAAGCGGTTTCGGGCCTGACGGCTAGTGTCTGATGTCTGAAGTCAAGGTCAACGGCAGCGCTTGCTGCGACCGTTCCGGCCGCGCCGCTTTCACCGTGCCGGCGATAAAGCT